>CAZEYH010000138.1:0-6733 GCA_964515895.1 uncultured Clostridiaceae bacterium
CGCACGTTCCGTTCTTAGGGGAGTTAGACCTGGTGACAGGTCTCGCTTACCCGACGTTTAGTTTTTTTGTATTTAAATTTATTTTATGCGATTTAAAGCAAAACAATAACAAGACAAAGTGAGCGCAATATATTGATGTAAAGTGTAAAGGGGGTACTCTTGTGTATAAAATAGGTATCATTGGCACGGGAATAATATGTAAGAATCACGTTAATGCAATAGAACAAATGGAAAATGTAAGACTTCAAGCTGTTGCAGATATTGTAATTGAAAAAGCTTTAAATTATGCAAAACCACGCGGTATAAAGGCATATACTGATTATAAGCAAATGGTATTAGAAGAAAATCTTGATATAGTTATTATCAATTTGCCTCATAAATTGCACTGTGAAGCAGCTATTTTCTGTGCAGAGCAAGGTATAAATGTTTTAGTTGAAAAGCCTATGGCTACAAGTGTACGTGAATGTGAGACTATGTTGAAGGTTTCTAAGGAAAATTTAGTAAAATTAATGGTTGGACATGTACAACGTTATCAGCCCCAAAATATTAAAGCTAAAGAAATAGTGATGTCAGGTGAATTAGGAAAACTTGTTTTCGTTGAGGATAACTGGTATGGTAATTATTTTTCGGAAAGCAGGCCGAAGTGGTTTTTTAGTAAAGAAATGGCTGGGGGAGGGCCCCTTATGAATATGGGTGTACATATGATAGATAGGACACAATGGCTTGCGGATTCAAAAATTAAAAGAATAAGCGGGAATGTAGGATATTACAAAGAAGGATTTGAGATTGAAGGAAATTTTCAATTCTTTGCCGAATTAGAAAATGGAATTGATGTTTCAGCAAAGTATTGGGGATATGTAGATTTGCCTGAAACAGTAAATCAAGTAACTCTCTTTTTTACAGAAGGTATCATGAAGGTAAGAAGAACCTATATATCAGTTTTTAAACAGAATAAAGCTCAATTTGAAATTGAAGTGCAAAAAGAAGATGATCCATTTCTTTTACAATTAGCGGATTTTATTAATGCCATTGATAACAATAGTATTCCTGCTATTAGTGGAGAATATGGATTAGAAGTTGTGAGAATTGCACAAAGTATTTATTAAAGATGAATTAACTGGTAATACTATATGGATATTAGGTATACTATAAATAAAAAAATTTTTCTGTTTTAAGTATTAAATTTTGGGGGGCAAATAACATGAGTAGTTTTAAAGCTGGTTATGCACGTCTCGATATAACACCACCACTTGGTGTTAATATTTCAGGTTATTACAGTCAACGTATTGCAGATAGAATTCTTGATAACCTTTATGCATCTGCAGTTGCGGTTAGCGACGGTTCTAATACTGCTGTTGTAATCAGTCTTGATATTATAGGTATTTCAAAAGTCAAAATGGATGCTTATAGAAAATCAATAGCTGAGAAAAATTCCATACCCTTTGAAGCTGTATTCATTGCATGTACACACACCCATACAGGTCCTGTAATGGATACCAGATTGTTTTCAGAAGACTTAGCCTATAATGCTTACCTTGAAAGAAAGTTAAGTGATATTACAACCTTGGCTATTGCAGATTTAAAGCTTGCATCAGTAAGTATTGGACGTAGTATAGCACCCGAAATTTCTTTTGTGCGCCGCTTCCGAATGAAGGATGGAAAGATCCAGACTAATCCAGGGGTAGGTAATCCAAATATATCAGAACCAATCGGTACACCGGACGAAATTGTCCAGCTAGTGCGCATTCATCGTGAAAATTCTGATGAAATATTGCTTGTTAATTTCCAGGTACATCCAGATGTAATAGGTGGGAATAAATTTTCTGCCGATTACCCAAAGTTCGTCCGTGACACTCTTGAAAAGGTACTTGATAATGTGAACTGTATTTACTTTAATGGTTCACAGGGCGATACAAACCATATAAATGTATTTACAACCCCTGATAAGGCAAATAGAGGATATAAACACTCAAAACATATGGGAAGATGTATAGCAGGTGCAGTTCTTCAAGTTTACACAAAAACTGTTCCGGTTCAATCAGAAAGAATAAGCTTTGGACAGAATAATATTGAAGTGTCTTCTAATCGTGCAGATAAATCAATGGTTCCGGAGGCAGAAAAGATAATAGCATTACATGAAGCAGGCAGGGATAAGGAAATTCCGTTTTCAGGAATGGAACTTACTACAGTAGTTGCAGAAGCATATCGTATTAAAAGTCTTGAAAATAGTCCTGATACATTTACACTTCCTCTTACAACTATCAGTTTTGGTGATGTGAGTATAGTAGGTATACCGGGAGAACCATTTACTGATATAGGGAGAGGAATAAAAGAAAATTCACCATTTGAAATGACTTTAGTATGCTGCTGTGCTAACGGCTATGAAGGTTATTTCCCAATGCAGTCTGCATATGATGAAGGTGGCTATGAAGCTCGTAGTTCAGAATTTAAGCCGGGAGTGGCTGAGACGATTATCGATGGCTCGGTGAATCTTCTTAAAAAAATTAAGACACTATAATAAAAACAAGGTAAATTATGCAAGCATGTAAAACAATGTTAATGGAAATGAAAATTATATAAAAAAATTAATAAAAATATAGGTGAAGCTAAAATGCTGAGCTTTGAAAATTTGCAATATCAAAGCTTTCCGATTTTTCAAGAGTGTATTATAAATCTATGGAGGTACTATATATGAATAAGAAAGAATTAGGCTTTGGAATAATCGGTTGTAAAATGGGTATGTCGCATGCTGCAGGTTTAAAAATATGTAAAGGCGGCAGATTTGTTGCAATATGCGATAAAAAAGAAGATACCTTATACAATGCAATGGAACGTACAGGTTTAAGCAAAGATAATTGTTATATCGACTACAGAGATCTTATTAAAAGAAATGATATTGATGTAGTTGTTGTTGCAACACCTGACCAATTACATCCGGAACATACTATAGCAGCATTGGAAGCAGGCAAACACGTGCTTTGTGAAAAACCTATGGCTATTTCAGTTGAAGAGTGTAAACAAATGATAACAGCGAGGGAAAGAACAGGAAAGAAACTTATGATAGGACAAATTGGACGTTATACCCCGGGATTTATAACTGCTAAAAAACTAGTTGAGCAAGGAGAAATAGGAGATTTATTCTTTGTAGAGTCTGAGTATGCTCATGACTATAGCAATATACCGGGAGTTGACAACTGGAGAGTTGACCCAGTAAAACTTCGTCATCCTGCCTTAGGAGGCGGTTGTCATGCAGTTGATCTCTTACGCTGGATTGCAGGAAATCCTTATGAAGTCTGTGCATTTTCTAATAAGAAAGTATTAAAGGATTGGCCTGTAGATGACTGTACAATAGGAATAATGAAGTTCCCGGATAACATCATCGGAAAGGTTTTTGTATCGGTAGGATGCAAAAGAGACTATACAATGAGATCAGTATTTTATGGAACAAAAGGAACAATTATTGCAGATAACACATCTAATTTTATAACTGTATTCAAGGACAAAATAGCTGATAAAGAAAGGCTCTTTAATGGAGTGAGCGATCAGGTAATAGGAATGAAGTACCCCGTATCAATAAATAATCATAATACTACAGGGGAATTGAGTGAATTTATAGATATTATTTTAAATGATAAACCGGTTAAGACTGACGGTAAAGAAGGTGCATCAACTGTAGTGGTATGTCTTGCACTAGTAGAATCTTCAGTAACTAATGGAAGGAATATCAAAATTTCGTATGATTTTTAAAATGTATATTGATTTTGTGGAAACTATTCCGGAAATATGAGATGTGCAGCAAAAGCAAATTAAACATTATACGAAATAAGAATTAGCTAGTAAAATGAGTTTTACTCAAAATAACATGTCTATTTGGACAGAACAGCATACACAGTACCTTAGAGGACTTGGCCTTGATGAACCTTGGGAACAGCCGGGTTTATATCGTTTGCCATAGAAGTAATATTTGTTAATTCAATATTTGTTAGCACATATCAAAATCAAGGATATTTACTATTTTGGATTGATAAGCAGTTCGATACTGAATAGGTGTTATATTTTCTATTCTTTTAAATTTTCTAATAAAGTTAGTTTTATCATTATATCCAACTAATACTAAAATATCTGACAAAGAATAGCTTGTTTCACGAAGAAGTTGTTTTGCATGTTTAATACGTAAATTATCAATATATTTAATTAAGGTATTTCCAGTATGTTTTTTAAAAAAACGAGAAATATAGGAAGTTGAATAATTAAAATGTTGAGCAATACTTTCTAAACAAAGTGAACTGTCATTATAATTTTCGGATATAAACTCAAAAAGGTCATTTAATAGACGACTTTTATCATCGGAAAACTTTATTGTAATATATTTGCATGCCCAAATAGCTAATTTCTCTAAATTGCTCTGTAGTTCAGAAAGAGTTTCAAATTGAAATTCTATTAAGATAGCCTGTAATTTATAAAATTCGACGTGTGGTTCTACTTCCATTGAGGATAGAAAACGGCTAATAGCTCCTACTATACCGAAACAAATAAACTTAACTTCCGGTATAGAGAGAACCTGATTACGGCACTCTTGTATAAGGCGATTTAATACTTTAGATATTTTAGATGTTTCTACTAATTTGATTGCATCTAAAAGTTCTTGTTCAAGAGCAGAGGGATACCAACATCTGTTTTTAGGTTTCATGCTAACATTATTGTACATTATTACTTTAGATGTACCTTGGATTAGACGAAATTCTGAGGCAATTTGTGCCTCTCGAAATGCAGTTGCTGTATATTTTAAATCAAAATACACAGGACTGATGCCAATAGTTAGGGAAAGCTCAAAATTATCAATAAAATAAGATATTAATGTTCTCATATGACTTACTAATTTGTCATTAATTGCATCTACATGCTCAGCATTAAATAGAATAGCTAGGGCATCAGGATCTCTTAATTCTGTTCCATAGGGAGTTCCAATAGAATCTAGTACCTCTTCACATCTAGTAAGTATACATTTTTTTAAAACATAGCGCATTTTGTAGCTATGTTCATTTTTAAATTGGTGATAATAATCAATATTTAAATATAAAACAGAGAAGAAAGGCTTATCTATCTTCATATCTGCTACATTTGCCTGAGAAAGAATTTCAGTTTCAGAATAATGACCGTAAAACATATTAAGAAGAATATTTTGTCGATGAATTACAGATAGTTTACGTATCTCTTCTTGTAAGCAATTATTCTGAATAAAGAGATCATTGAATGCAGTAGAAATGTAAGGCAATTCTCTACCAATTGTAGATTTTTCATAATTAAGTAATCTCTTGAACAAATCAGTAAGGCGGTATATAGGTGAATAATTTGTTAATGTTATTAAAGAAGAAATTAATAGTCCTATAACTATTGCAATAAGTAGCAATGCAGTTAGTGAATTCATCCACCGGTTTATTGCTTCTAGGTATTGTGAAGTTGGAATTACCATTAAAAAGGATAGTTCATGATTTTCAATATATTGATGAAATATTGTATATGAAACATTATCAAGATCAAATGTCTGATGGTTAAGATTATCTGACTGGTTATTGAGATTAGAAAGAATGGTATGTGAGTCGGTAGAAACCTCATTTCCCTGTGCTGAAGATATAAGATCTCCCTGATTGTCAAACAAATAAATATATCCATTGTAATTAGATAAAATTTTTTTTAGAAATGCCTGTATGGTTGATTCATTAATTAGAAAAATCACAGAGCTATTAGAAATTCTAGAACGCATTGAAGAAGGAATAATATAAAAAAGTCTTTTTTGTGGATAAAAACGGTCTATACTATCTAGAGTTGATTCCATAATATGGCATGATGAAAACAGAAAAGATTCTCTAGTATTGCTAAGAATATTATCAATCAGCTTTTTAGATGAAGCGGAGTAACCATACTTCAAAGATAATGCAATATCAGGATCACATATGCTGGTAGAGGATGTTAGTAAATACCGTCCATTATGGAATGTATAGAGTAATATGGACTCAATAAAACTATTGCCAACCTGATATTTTGTGATTTCTCCGGTGGCTACCATTCCGGAATAGCCTCCTCGGTCAATGGCGTAAGGCGACAATTTATTGTTTGTCAGAATGGACAAACCAATACTATCCAGTTCAATAAGCTTTTGGGAGAAATCAGAAACTGCTATTTGCATCTCTCTATCTTTTTCGTCTTTGACAATTTTAATATTAAGTTGAATAAAGTTACTATAAATCAATTGGCTAATAATTAATAGTAATATAAGGACAATTACTAGATTGGAAAAAAAGTTCCTTACTAGTAAGTTGCCACCTAATTTTGATAATTTTGGGTACATATGCTAAACACCTCTCGCATATATTAAGCATATCTTTTAACTGATTTGTCATAGTCATATAAAGCTATATAGTTAGATTCCAAAGTATAAGTGAATAAAGTTTTATGAAAACCTACTAAATAAATGCTTGCCTTTGTATTGTTATTATACATTATGCATAATAAAATAGCAAGAATTTAAATAATTTAAACGAACTTGAAAAAGATAGATATTTAATATAAGAAAAATTAATTATATATTACTCTTAAAAATGCCAATCAAAATTCGAGTCAAACAATAAAAAAATATGGAAAATGGATGTGAGAAACAAATCAAAGTACTAGAAGAATATAGTTACAGTTGGAACATATCAAATCTAGCTTCATTGACATGGCCAACTGTAAC
>CAZEYH010000139.1:0-6668 GCA_964515895.1 uncultured Clostridiaceae bacterium
TAATCCTTGCATTAGTACCAATTTTACTTGGTTAGAAAGGAGGCATAATTTTGTTAGAATATGTAATTAATGGCTCAAACATAGAAAAGGCACTTTTCCTTATGATCGTAGGGTTATCCAGTGTTTTTGCCGTACTACTATTGTTTTATGTTATGATTAAAGTACTTATTGGGATTTTCCCTGATAAAGCAGATAATTAGTATTAATATTTTTTTGTACTTGCATAGTTTTGCAATATATATTATTATATACAGTAGTAATTACAGGCGGGGCTATAACTCAGCGGGAGAGTGCCACACTGGCAGTGTGGAAGTCGTGGGTTCAAATCCCATTAGCTCCACCAAATGAAACCCTGGGATGATAAGTGTTCCAGGGTTTTTATATTTCTTGAAACAGTTTACATAAATAGAAATTGACTACTATTTGACTACTACTGATGCAAAAAGATACTAAAGGATACAGTGTATGCTGCGGTTTCTAACATTAATTTTCGGGAATAGATGAAATTGAAAAGGCAAAAGAATACATATTTCTATTTGAGCATAGAAATTTATAAATCTCCTAAAAAATTCCTATACGTTAAGAAAATTTACATCATTGTTTTAGGTCATGAGCGAAGCGAATTTTCTTGAAAACAGTATTTTTCTTACGTATTAAATAATACCAAAACAAAAACAAACAGATTCCAGAAAATTCATGAAGAATCCATTATTATACTTCAGAAACTTTATAGTACTACTAATATGCATAGTCATTCAAAAATTTTTCATTGACAAGCATAACAGTGCATAGTATACTACTAATAATCTTAAAATATAAGCAATAAGTTAATTGTAGACTATATGGTTTATGATTAGATACAGCTAATTAAAATAAGTGAAAATGCTTCTATTGCCTTATTTAATTGGTCTCATATGTTTAATATAAACCATAAACTATATAAATATAGATCTTAATAGAGCAGGCGATGTTTTTTAAAAAATACATGGGGCCGGGCTGATTTAATCAGCAGCAGGATATAATACCTGTGGGACTATAATATAATAAATTATAGTTCCGCAGGTATTTTTATATATGTATAGCAATTTATAAAAATCTTAATATTTGGAAATTAAATTACTATATGCTCAAGAAGAGGAAATATAGCTTGGTAACAATGAGGAATTATAGAAAGGTGGAAGAAGATGATAGGATTTAATGGCTTTAAGGGTGACTACAAAGGGCTTACAACTGAAGAGGTAAAGGAGCTACAAGAAAAATACGGAAAAAATGAACTTGTTCCGGAAAAGAAGGTAACTATTTTTACAAAAATACTTGGGATATTTAAGGAACCAATGTTTTTACTGCTTTTTTGTACAGCAACTATGTATTTTATACTCGGTGAACCTAGGGATGGTATCATAATGCTTATATTTGTATCTTTTATGTCAAGTATCAACCTGTTTCAGGAATGGAGAACCGACAGGACATTACAAGCTTTAAAAGATCTATCTTCACCCAGAGTCAGGGTCATTCGAAATGAGAATATAGAAAATATTGAAAGTAAGGAGCTTACTGTTGGGGATCTAATGATCATTGAGGAAGGGGAAAAAATCTCTGCTGATGGTCAAATTCTTGAAATGTATGACCTTGGAGTTGATGAGTCTACTCTGACAGGTGAATCAGAAGTTGTATGGAAAAGTTTGAGTCTAACTGAAGAAGATGAGAAGGCCCATTGGAGAAAAAATTTCTGTTATGCAGGAACTATGGTAACCCAAGGGAGTGCTATTGTTAGAGTTACGAATATTGGTCTGAAAACTGAATATGGTAAAATCGGTCAGGATGTTGTTTCAGTCCCGGAGCGGCCTACACCCCTTGAAAAGCAGACAAGACATCTGGTAAAGGTTTCTGCAGCTATTGGGTTTTTAATGTTTATTCTCGTTTTTCTAGTTACATTTCAACATAATGGGAATGTTATTGATAGTCTCCTTTCAGGCATAACATTGGCCATGGCCATGATCCCGGAAGAGTTTCCTGTAATTCTTACAGTTTTCCTTGCAATGGGAGCCTGGCGGCTTGCCAATAAAAATTCTCTTATAAGGCGTATGCCATCAGTAGAAACTCTTGGGGCTGTTTCTGTTTTATGCGTAGATAAAACAGGAACCCTAACTAAGAATCAAATGACTGTTCATGAGGTCTTCACTTATAAGGAATATACCGAAGAGAAGCTTATGTATTGGGCAGGACTTGCTTGTGAGACAGAACCTTATGATCCTATGGAAAAAGCAATACTTGCCTATGCAGAGGATAATGGAATAAACACAAAGGATTTATTTGAGAAAGAACTGATATATGAATATCCATTTAGTTCAGAAACCAGAATGATGGGACATATATGGAAAATTAAAGGAAAGGCAACTCTTGTAGCAAAGGGTTCACCTGAAAGTATTCTTCCTCTATGTTGTTTATCTGCCGAAGAACGTAAGGAAGTTGAAAAGGGCCAAGTGGAATTAGCTTCTAAAGGATATAGAGTTATTGCAGTTGCCAACCGTAAGGAAATGGATACAGTACCGGATGATATTAACGAAAATGTGATGGAATTAGTAGGGTTAATAGGACTTGCTGACCCGCCTCGTGAGACAGTACCTGAAGCTATTAAAGTCTGCATTAAAGCAGGTATCAGAGTTGTTATGATTACAGGTGACAGTGGCATTACAGCTAAATCAATAGCAAAAAAAATAGGAATTCAAAATAGTGATAATGTAATAACAGGTCGGGAATTGGAAATGATGTCAGAAGAGGAGCTTAAAGAGCGAATTAAAATAACCAATGTATTTGCCAGGGTTATTCCAAGGCATAAAATGAGGATTGTCAAGGCTTTTAAAGATGCCGGCGAGATTGTGGCTATGACGGGTGATGGTGTTAATGATGCTCCGGCGCTAAAATATGCCGATATTGGTATTGCCATGGGGAAAAGGGGTACAGGAGTGGCCAAGGAGGCTTCAGATATGATACTGCTAGATGATAATTTCTCCACCATTGTTGATACAGTAAGAGATGGAAGAAGGATTTATGATAATATCAAGAAAGCTATAGGCTATGTATTTGTAATTCACATACCGATAGCACTTACAGCACTATTAACACCATTAATGCATCTACCATTGCTGTTGATGCCAATTCATGTAGTACTTCTTGAGCTTATAATTGATCCTACATGCTCTATTATTTTTGAAAGACAGCCAGAAGAAAAAGAAATTATGCATCGTAAGCCAAGGTCCCCAAAAGAGCCTTTGATTACAGTTAACCTTTTAGCTAAATCTGTATTACAGGGGTTGGCTGTATTTGCAGCATCTTTTGGTTCTTATGTATATATGTTAAACAATGGTTACCCTAATAACATGGCAAGAACATTTGCTATTACTGTATTGGTATTTGCAAATCTGTTCATAGTTTACGTTAATCAATCGGACAGGACTTTTGCCATTACAGGAATATTAAATTTTTTGAAAGATAAGGTTACGTTATATGTAAACGGCGGAATGCTCATAATGCTGGCAATAATTATATATGTACCAGCAGCTAATAGCATTGTAAAAACTTCACCTATGAGTGTAAAACAGTTGATATTAGCATTAGTGATAGCAGGCATATCCACATTATGGTGGGAAGTTATTAAAATCATAAGGAGCCGGGCTTTTATACAATAACATTAAAGAGAGTAATGCAGATAGTTACTTAACCATGCATAATCTCTCGAACCTCTTCTTCAGAAAGGCCGGTAGCAATACTAACTTGCCCTAGATCTATCCCCATACTGAGCAAGTTTTTTGCTATCTCTATTTTTGCATTTTTTTCTCCTTCAACTCTGCCCTTCTCAATGCCCTTCTCAATGCCCTTCTCTATACCCTTTTCTATACCCTTTTCAATGCCTTCTTTAATGCCTTCTTCCAAGCCTTGCTTTTTCATCTCTTCCATCTTATTCCGTATTGCTATCTCAACAGCATAAACCATTTCATTTACCTCCTTCTCCTCATCAATTACCTTTTCTAGTTTATAAGATTCTTCCTTTGTCATACCGCGGGTTGCAACTTTCTTAAACCATGTTCTAAATAATTCAAAATCTTCTTTGCTTAACTTCTTCAGTAGATCTACCAATTTTTTTAGTCTCTTAATCATTTCATCATATTGCGGCTTTTGGTCTATGTAAAATACGGCACCAATTAAATTACCAAGCTGCAATAATTCTTCCTCTTCATATCTTACTACATCAATAAGAATATATTTAAAGTCCAATATGTAATCGTGAAAGAATTCGTTTGCCACAAGTGTTTCTTTAAAGCTGGTACATGCCGTCCAATTGTAACGACCATTATACAATACACACGGAACAATTACAGGGAGCTTGAAATCTTTCCTTGTCGATTCTTTTTTCCCTGTGTCCTTTATAATAGTTCTCCAAATTTCCAACATATATTGCAGTAACCTATATGGTATTTGATAGT
This sequence comes from uncultured Clostridiaceae bacterium, assembly GCA_964515895.1. Taxonomy (GTDB): domain Bacteria; phylum Bacillota; class Clostridia; order Acetivibrionales; family DUMC01; genus CAZEYH01. Next base: position 4,485 of record CAZEYH010000139.1, read on the forward strand.
CTACGGTGCTCTGCAACTCCAATAAAATATAAAAGAATACTTCTCTTCCGTTAATTCTAACCTTGTAAACAAGGTCAGATTCTTTCCCTTTAAAATCCTGTAGTATAAAAGATTTATCTATTCTTTCTACGCTATCTTCATCGATCTTATTAACCCAGTCTTGGCTTACAAAGCTTTTCAATAATTGTATAAATACCCTTTTTACTGATAAAAGATACTTGTAACCTTTATCATGGCTTTTATCCAATGGATCATATGCTGTATCAGGCTCTAATACCCACAAGTACTCCATAATTCCACCCCTATTTTACAATATTTTGGTATGCTTTTCAATACAATTATATCAGAACATATGTTTGGATGTCAAGAAAAATATGTAATTATATGTAAATCCAACCATATCTAAATGGTTTGGAAATGCTTATACAAAAGGGCAGCCTTATAAGGATTTTTGGGGATGTATATGGGAGACTCTGGTAAATGGTATAGAAGCTTTAAGAAAGTTCAGGAGATATTGGTGGGAGTAGATGTAATATATAGCACACAGCACATAGCATATAGCACATAGCATATAGCCGCAGACACTCAGCATACAGCACTCGGCTGTGCAACGTACACACAGTATATAATAAAAACGCTCTGCAATCATCAAGATGCAGAGCTGTTGTTCTTTTTAGGGAAAACTTTAATAAGTACTTTTATCATTATAAAGAAAAGTATCAGGACCGTAAAAACTCCAATCATTCCTACAACCATAAGAAATAAGGCCTTTTCTATATTTGTGCCATTAATAACATATTCTAACAACTACAAAACCTCCAATTATTTTACTTATTAACTCAACTAACTCAACTAAATAATAGATTCTTTAGATTTTTACCAAATTAACCGGATATAAATCAAAGCACTTTAACCTAGCAAAATAGGCACTAGTGCAAGTATGATGCCACCGGCTATTATTGAACCTAATTGTCCTGCTACATTAGCACTTACTGCCTGCATAAGAATGAAATTGGTTGGGTCTTCTTTATGGGCCATTTTTTGAATAACCCTTGCGGACATTGGAAAGGCAGATATACCTGCGGCACCGACCATAGGATTTATTTTATTTTTAAGGAATAAGTTTAAAAGCTTTGCAAATAATACCCCTCCTGCAGTATCAAAGATAAAGGCTCCTAAACCTGCCAGTAATATTAGAAGCGTGGTAGGGTGAAGAAAATCGTCAGCAATCATGGTTGAGCCAATTGTAATTCCTAAAAGTAATGTAACAATATTGGCCAATTCATTTTGAGCTGCTTTTGAGAGCCTTTCAAGCACTCCACTTTCCCTTATAAGATTACCGAACATAAGGAGGCCTACAAGAGGTACACTTATTGGCGCAATAATACCCGAAATAATAGTTACAAATATTGGAAAGAGAACTTTAACTGTTTTTGAAACTTCAGCATCCTTGTATTCCATACGTATCATACGTTCTTTTTTTGTTGTTAGAAGCTTTATAACAGGTGGCTGGATTATTGGTACAAGTGACATATAGGAATAGGCTGCTACAGTTATTGGGCCAAGGTATTTACGAGCGAACCTGGTTGCTACGAATATAGATGTGGGTCCATCTGCGGCTCCTATAATCCCTATGGCAGATGCAACTTTAAGGTCATCTATACCCAACAAAAGAACCAAAATAATAGTAGCAAAAATCCCGAATTGAGCGGCGGCACCGAAAAATAGCATAGAAGGATTTTTAAAAAGTGGTGTGAAGTCTATCATAGCCCCTACTGCTATAAAAATTAAAACAGGAAAAAGTTCAGTTGTTATTCCTGCATCCAACAAAATTTTAAGCACACCCGGTGTACCTTCATAATCAATTACCGTTGAAAGGGGAAGATTAGCTAATATAGCGCCAAAACCTATGGGAAGTAATAACATAGGCTCATAATCTTTTTTTATTGCAAGATATATGAGCAATCCCCCGATAAAATACATTATTATTTGTTTGTAGCCCAATGCGGTAAATCCGATAAACAATTTGTCCATAAATCCTCTTTTCCTCCTAATAAACGAATTAATATTAATTTAATTTACTTATTCAAATTCTATAAATATATGATAATTTAATAAGGCACATAAAGTAAATATATACAGTATAGCTAATAGAATTTAATTTATCAAGCGATTTTTCTAAAA
>CAZEYH010000140.1:0-6662 GCA_964515895.1 uncultured Clostridiaceae bacterium
GCATCATTTATACCATCACCAACCATGGCAATCTTTTTTCCTTCTTCCTGCAACTTTTTAATTTCTTTTGCTTTATCTTGGGGCAGCACTTCTGCCGAAACCTTATCTATGCCTACTTGTTTTCCTATGGCTTCTGCAGTCCTGGCATTATCACCGGTTATCATTACCACTTCAATGCCCATTTTATGTAATTCTTCTATAGCCATTTTACTGCTTTTCTTTACCACATCGGCAACAGCAATAATTCCTGCAATCTGATTATCTACTGCAATAAACATAGGAGTCTTGCCTTCATGTGACAACTTTTCAGATTTTAAAAGCATTTTTTCAAAACCTATGTCTACACCCGTATCATCCATCAATTTTTTGTTGCCCAATAATACGGTTTTTCCTTCAATATTAACTTTTATTCCATGACCGGGGATAGCTTCGAAGTTTTCTGCATTTTTTAACTTAAGACCTTCATCTTTCGCCTTGTTAACAATAGCCTCACCTAACGGATGTTCAGAACTTCGTTCGGAAGAAGCAGCCAGTTCTAAAAGCTCTGATTCATTAAACTCTCCTATTGTAATAATATCCGTAACCACGGGCTTTCCTTCTGTTATTGTGCCAGTTTTATCTAATACAACTGTCTGTATCCTGTGAGCTACCTCAAGGGCTTCACCACTTTTAATAAGCACACCATATTCAGCTCCTTTGCCTGTCCCAACCATTATCGCCGTTGGAGTGGCAAGACCTAAAGCACATGGGCAGGCGATTACTAATACAGATATAAATATGGTAAGAGAAAATTCTAGTGTTTGCCCTGAAATATACCAGATAATAGCAGATATGGTTGCAATAGAAATAACAATGGGTACAAAATAGCCTGAAATAATATCGGCCATTTTAGCAATAGGAGCTTTAGAGCCTTGTGCATCTTCCACCAGCTTTATGATTTGAGCCAATACCGTATCTTTTCCAACTTTCGTAGCTTTAAATTTTATAGTGCCATTCTTATTTATCGTTGCACCAACAACCCTATCTCCTGTATTTTTTTCAACTGGAATACTTTCACCTGTGAGCATTGATTCATCTATAGAAGTATGTCCTTCGACAACTTTACCGTCAACAGGAATCTTTTCTCCCGGCTTTACCAATATAATATCCCCTGTTTTAATTTCCTCTATAGGCACTATTGTTTCTTTACCATCCTTAACAACTACTGCAGTTTTAGGAGCAAGGCCCATAAGCCGTTTGATGGCTTCCGAGGTTTTCCCTTTAGCAACCGACTCTAAGTATTTACCTAACATAACAAGGGTTATTATCATGCCCGCGGTTTCAAAATAAAGGTTATGAATAAAATGAGTATTACCTTTCAATATCTCCATCAAAGCATATAACCCGTAAATAATTGCAGCACCAGTACCTATAGCAATTAATGAATCCATATTAGGTTCTCCTTTAAATAACCGGTTAAAACCTACTGTATAAAACTTGTATCCTGCAATTATCACAGGCAGTGTTAATATAAGCTGTGAAATGGCAAAGTTAACAGGGCTTTTTTTCGGTGAGATTATATCAGGAAGGTAAAGGCCAATCATTGAACCCATAGCAATATATAAAAGGGGTATTGTAAACACCAATGCCACTACGAACCTTGTCCACATCAGTCTTATTTCTTTTTCTTTGCGTTCTTTGTCAGTATCTGCCTGTTTCCCTGTTTTAACAATGTCTATAATATTTCCATTTTTTTTATTCTTAATATATTGCTTTTCTTGATATTGCCTTTCTTGCCTTTCTTGCTTTTCTTCATCCCAAGCTTCATACCCTGCTTTTTTTATTGATTCTTTAATCCTATCTATATCAACTATATTTTCATCATACTCTATATCAAGCTTTTCTGTTGCAAAGTTGACATTAGCTGAATGGACACCTTCCAATTTTCCTACACTTCTCTCAACAGCCTTTGCACAAGCGGTACACGTCATTCCATGAATAACCATCCTTTGTTTTTTCATCGGAATCTTCACTCCTTTGTTATTTTTGCTTTTTATCTTCTGCCCTTTGTATTCTTCTTCAAGTATTCATATTCTTCTTTCAATTTCCCCCTACTATAGTCTAATTTTCAAATTAATATCTAATCTGCACTGAAGCACATTTAAGGAAAATAATATCATATTAATACTTCACACAAATTATGCCATATATTATCTGGAATAACTATTTTTTTATTATATACCACAATATTTTATTTAATAATCCAATATTGTGTTTAGCAAAGAACTTTTCTTAAACGATTCTCATGTTTGTAACAAAAAATTATATGTCCAGTGCTGAAATGATGATTTTTCATACATTACATACACTGGACACATAATCTGCCTAACGCATTAAGCCTTCTTCCTAGTGGCTAAAATCATGGATTTTTGGCTAATATCTTGTAATTAATTTATTCTCTAGGCCCATACCCTATTCCGCCAAAAATGCCAGGACAGAATATACATAGTACTACTAGGATTACTAAGAGCCAAATTATCCAGTTACAACTGCTATGACCAGGAAATCCGCATACACCCCTATCTTCAGTCATATTCTTGGCCTCCTTTCAATTTCAATTTGAAATAGTAAAATCTGTTCGAAATAAGTTACATTCTTTCTTTGCTACAGTAAACTTATTTGGATAAGTAATTTAACTGTATCTATGAATATAATATTCAAGTTGGTATATATATGTTACCAATTTATTTTTCTATTGAACTCACTCGTAACTAAGGTCATAAGTGTTATATACAATATATAAAAAAACCGAGTTAAGCATTATACTCGGTAAAAATTCTTTTCTAATATTTGTTTTTAAACTAAAATATCTATATCTTGGTATAGTATACTAATACTAGTAGTGAGTTTGGCTTGCCACGGAGTGAATTTATAGGCTCTAAAGACCCGGAGCACCGTTAATGGAATATAGGTCATAGGAGGAAAACACGTCCAGTATAGGTTATCCTGTTCTAATCTGTATAATCCTGATAATACCCTGTGCTACATAAATAATATCTGGCTTATAGCCATCAATGCCATTCCTCCCATAAGACCGAAAATAGCTAAATGATGCTCGCCATATTCTTCAGCTGTAGGGAGTAATTCATCAAACGATATGAATACCATTATTCCTGCTACAGCAGCAAAAAGAATACCTAAAACTAAATCATTTATGAAAGGCATAAGTATAAGATAGGCTACTAATGCTCCCAAAGGTTCTGATAAGCCTGAAGCCAAAGAAAACAAAAAAGCTTTCTTCCTACTTCCTGTAGCGCAGTAAACAGGTATGGATACTGCCATACCTTCAGGAATATTATGTATGGCTATGGCAACTGCTATCATTATTCCAAGAGAAGGATCCTTAAGAGCTGAAATAAACGAAGCAATGCCTTCTGGAAAATTGTGTATTGTTATGGCAAAAGCAGTAAAAAGGCCTGTCCTTAGAAGCTTACTGCTGCAGTATGAATCCTGACTTTGCATCTCCTCTATTTTATGGGACTCATGAGGGTTCTCAGCTGAAGGTATAAGTTTATCAATGATTGCAATAATTAATACTCCTCCAAAAAAAGCAGCCATAGTAACCCATAAACCTGCTGGTTTCCCCAAATGATTAATCAAAAAATCTTTTGCTTCATGAAGAATTTCCATAAATGAAAGATATATCATTACTCCTGCCGAAAACCCAAGAACAATTGATATAATTTTTGCATTAGTTTTTTTCCAAAATATCGTAACAAGTCCACCTATGCCTGTAGATAAACCCGCAAACAAGGTTAGACCAAATGCAAGCAAAACACTATTGGCATCCAAATTTGAACCTATGCTTCCCATTTCCCACGCTCCTATATCTGTTACTGATAGCAATTATCAATAACATTTTAGACATGATAAAGTATATTGTCAAGCTAGTTATAATAAAGTAATATTTATAAATTTTTCCTATGATCTCCCCTGCCTTTTCCTACTACCCTTCCTTCACTTATAATAAGTTTTTTTATTGTATCAAGGCGAGTTCTAATACTCATATCTACACTTCCTTTTCCGGGATAAATTTTATATAATTCCTTATACTCATTTTTTCCCATATTAGGCATTATTACATTAGCACCACATTCTAAACCTTTTTTATATCCTTCCCCATCTTTTGCAGCCAATGCCGTAGTAGCAGGAATGTTAATATCCGGAAGCATCAACCTTGTTAAAGCTATCATTTTTAATGCTAATTGAACAGACCCTCCTGTTTCATCTTCCAATGGAGTACCTGGACATGAAATAAACGGTCCAATTCCTATCATATCTGCATCCAACTCCTTGAAAAACTTTAGGTCTTTAGCCAACATTAAAGGAGTTTGTCCCGGTAGTCCAACAAGACATCCTGTACCAACTTCATAACCCAAATCTTTTAAATCATATAGACACCTTTTTCTGTTTTCGATACTCATTCCCGGATGCAACCTTTTATAAAGTTCCGGGTCGGTTGTTTCTATCCTTAAAAGAAATCGATCTACACCGGTAATTTTTAGATTGGTATATTCTTCAGTAGTTAACTCTCCTATACTCAAAGTTACAGCCACATCAAGTTTTTTTATTTCCTCTATAACGGAACATAGTACTTCTATAGGGTAGAACTTATCTTCACCGCTTTGGAGTACAATTGTTTTAAGACTTAATTTTGCAGCTTCTTTAGCCGTTTCAATAATTTCGGCGGGAGTCATTCTAAATCTCTCAATGCTTCTGTTAGCACCTCTTAGGCCACAATACAAACAAGTATTATAACAGTAATTACTAAACTCAATTAGTCCTCTTAAATGGACCTCATTACCCACATACTTACTTCTAACTCGGTCAGCAGCTTTTGATATTGCCCTTGTTATTTCGGGTCTATCATCTGAAATTAAGCAAGCCAAATCTTCTACAGGCAGATTATGTTCTTTTTCAAGTGTATTTATTGTTTTAACATGCCTATCCATTATGATAAATGGGGACGGTTCTCTTTTGGCACACCTGTGACAAATGGGCACATTGGGCAAATGGAGACAGTTCTCTTTTGTCCACTCCCGGCAATTGTTTTGCACTTGTTTGGCACCTTCCTTTGTTTGCACCTTTTTGCACCTGTTTCACCAACATGCCTCGTGGCGTCCAGAACAGGCCCCAATTTACCCGACTCATCTATCTGTCCGCATGTACCTAGTTATACCCTGATATCCCTTTCTCCCTTCTCCATCTTATTTAAGGATTCGATTATAAAATTTTTCTTCTTTTCATCTGTCATTTTCTCAATATACTGCTCTATGGTATTTTCTCCAACCCTCTTAGTTTCTTCGGAAGCATAGTCTAGCAAATATTCCTTTAAAGTTAATATCGCATTAGTCATACAGAAATTATGCACAAAACTCGACTTGGCAACATCCATAAACTCTTCTCCCGTTCTCCCGGCTCTATAGCAGGCAGTACAAAAAGAAGGTATATTTCCCATTTCACAGGTTTCCCTCACTACATCATCAAGTGAGCGGCTATCACCTATTTGAAATTGTTCTTTATCTGGAAGCATATTTGCCTGTGATTCCTTATAGCCTCCTACCCCTATTCTGGTTCCCGCATCAATTTGTGAAACTCCGACAGGTATTACTTCCTTTCTAACTTCAGGCCTTTCTCTTGCTGTAAGTATTAATCCGGTATAAGGAACCGATAGTCTCAATATTGCTACAAGTTTTTTGAAATTTTCATCGCTTACTGCATACTCAGGATTTGATGCATAGGGAGTGCCGGTGGCCGGTTCTATTCTAGGGAAAGAAATTGTGTGAGGACCAACGCCATTATATTTTTTCTCCAAATGAATTGTGTGATATAGTAAAGCCATTGTCTCAAATCTCCAATCATATAACCCAAACAATACACCTATTGCCACATCATCTATCCCAGCATCTTGAGCCCTGTCCTGTGCATATAGTCTCCACCTGTAATGGCCTTTGATTGTGTCTTGAGGGTGCATTTTTCTATAGGTTTCGTGGTGATAGGTTTCCTGAAACACCTGATATGTCCCTATCCCTACTTCTTTCATTTTTTTAAGTTCTTCTCTTGAAAGTGGTGCACAGTTTATATTGGCCCGTCTTATTTCTCCATTATTACACTTTGTGTCATATACCTGCTGTACACTTTTACATATAAAATCTATTTCTGTTTCAGGAGATTCTCCATAAACTAAGACTGTCCTTTTTTGCCCTTCATTTATCATTATTCTCACTTCTTCAGAAATTTCGTCCATTGTAAGGGTTCTTCTGGTTATTTCCTTGTTTTCTCTCCTGAAACCACAATATTTGCAATTATTTGCGCATTTATTGCTAATATATAACGGAGCAAAAAAAACTATTCTCTCTCCATATATTTCTTTCTTAAGTTTGTTTGCCAGAGCATACATTTCTTCTATGGTTTCTATGTCTTTGTTTTGAATAAGGATTGCCATTTCTTCAGGCTCAAGCCTTACTTTCTGTGCTGCCTTTTCAAGTACTTTCCTTACATCTGATTTAGATGGATTTTCCCACTTATTAAGTTGCTCCCAAATTTTATCATCGTCAATAAAATCCTTTTCCATTAAATCATACTCTTTAAACTCTTCTTTATACTTTTCTAAAAACTTCATT
>CAZEYH010000141.1:0-6629 GCA_964515895.1 uncultured Clostridiaceae bacterium
CGGCTGGAGGAGAAAAAAATGAGATTTAGAGCTCATGAAAGTTTTCATATAAGAAAAGGTTGGTTGTTTAAGGGCCTAAAAAATGTTAAAGATATACCATATACTTTTTTAGATAGAGATAACTGGAAAGCAACTGAAATGCTAGGGCTTGGTACTAATATGGTTAAGTCCCTAAGGTATTGGATGCAAGCAACAGGCTTAACTACTGAACCAGATAGAGGGATTAGTAGATCTCAAGCATTTACAAAATTTGGAGACATAGTATACAAAAAAGATAGATATTTTGAGGAAGAAGGGACATGGTGGTTTATTCACTATAAGTTAGCTACTAATAAAGAAATGGCGACAGCTTGGTATTGGTTATTTAATGAATTTAAAACGAAAGAATTTACAAAGGATGAGTTTATTAATGCTTTAGATAAATATGTAAAATATCATAGTGAATCTACAACAAATGTTGCAGCAAGTTCTCTTGAAGGAGATTATTCTTGTATAGTAAACACCTATATTTCAAGAAGCAAGACAAGACGAGAAAAGATTTCACCGGAAGATAATATGGATTGTCCTTTAACTCAATTGAATCTTCTAGATTACGTAGATGTAAAGAGTAAAAAGATAAAAAAAGTCCCTTTGAGTAAAGCTGAAATTAATCAATTAATTGTGTTAGCTGTTATGCTAGATCAGTATAGAGAACTCGAATCAAGAAAAGAGATAAAAATTTCTACACTCTTAAATGAACCAATGAACATAGGCACTATTTTTAACATGGATATAAATGTACTTAATTTTTACCTTGATAGTTTACAAAAGCTTGGATTTTTACATGTTACTAGGACTGCAGGCCTTGATATTGTTAGATTAACATGTAATGAAACTTCAGAAGATATTTTGAATATATACTATAATGATGAAAATAAACTGAATTGAGGGTTAACTTATGCGAATGGAAATAAAAAATATATCAGATTTTATTCGGCCAATGTCAGGATTTCAATACTCAGTAAACTTAAAATATGATTATGAAAATGATCATAAGATAAATAATTACATAATTACTGCTGAAGCATTAGAGATAATAAGAGATATTCTAAGAAGTGTTCAACCAGAGTCAACCGACAGGTCTAGGCTTTTTATTGGTCCCTATGGAAAAGGCAAATCAAATCTTGTGTTAGTTCTTCTAGCTATTTTATGTAGAGAAAATTTTGATATAAACTTAGATCTAATAAAGAACATACAAGAATTAGATAAAGAATTATGTGATGAAATTAGGTTGTTTTGTGCTCATCAAGAAAAATTTTTGCCCGTAATTATTAGTGGCAATAGTCTTAATATAACTGAAGAATTTATACGTTCTCTTCAAGAATCACTTAAAAAAAATGATTTAGAGAATATAATACCGGACACCTATTTTAAATCTGCAGTTAGAATGATTGAGTTATGGGAGTATAAATATAATAAAACATTTAAACAATTCGTTGAACTTCTTGGTGAAGATCCAAATAATTTTAAAGATAAATTATTGAAATTCAATGTGCAAGCTTATAAAACCTTTATAAGTATATATCCTGAATTAACTTCAGGGGGTACTTTTTACCCTACAGAAACAATAAATATTGCAGAATTCTATATGGATGTATGTACAAAGATAAGGGAAAAAGCATATAAAGGCATATATGTAATATACGATGAGTTCAGCAAGTATCTTGAAGGATCAATTGATAGAAACACAGCCATGGATATCAAGCAATTGCAAGATTTTGCAGAGCTTTGCAATAGGAGCGGAACTTCTCAAATACATATTATGTTAATTTCGCATAAGTCAATAATAAGTTATGTAGATAAATTACCTATAGAAAAAGTAAATTCTTGGAGGGCCGTGTCAGATAGATTTAAAACGATTGAGTTAAGAACAACTCCTAGCCATGCATATACCCTTATATCAAATATTATCCAGAAAGAACCAAAAGCATGGCAAAAGCATGTAAACTTATTTGATGAATTAATACAAGAAATTGCCTTACAGACTAGCCGTAGAGGTTTATTTAGAGATGATAGTATAGACATTGAGAATAAAATAATAAAAGATTGCTATCCGCTTCATCCTGTGAGTGTTTTTATACTACCTAGAATATCGGAGAAGGTCGCACAGAATGAAAGAACATTATTTACATTTATGGCTACAGAGGAAGCTAATACCCTAGGGAAGTTTATTAAAAATGCTAAAGGTGGGTTTCCTTTATTAACACCTAACATAATATATGATTATTTCGAAAACTTATTCAAGCTGCATAGGTATGATTCTGATATTTATGACATATATCGTAAAGTTGCCAGTACTCTTAGGAAAATAAATAAAGAAGACATACTTGAAGCGAGAATTATTAAGACTATCGGTATCATATACATAATAAATGAGTTTAATAGGCTACCTCCTACAATGGACATGGTTAGTTTTTCAGTTAATAATCATAGAACTGCTAAAAACAAAATATTAAACTCTATTAATAGTTTAATTGATAAAAAAATATTATTTTACAGAGAAAGCAATGACTACCTTGTTTTAAAAATATCATCAGGAAGACCTATCGAAGAAGAAATATCTGATACAATTGAGAAGAGAAAGTTGAGTTTCAATAAAAATACAGTTCTAAATGAATGCCTTAATGAGAATTATATTTACCCAACAAGATATAATGATGAAAAAGAAATAGTTAGATATTTTAATGTAGATTTTATAACTTTAGACGAGATAAGACCTATAAAAGATTGGGATAAAAAGATTAATGCTAGTGGAGCTGATGGAACTTTTTTTGCAGTTCTTATTGACGAGCAAGAAGAATATGAAGATGCATTAACAGAGATAAAGAAAATAAAAAATAAAAGGGCAGTCTTTGCTATAATAAAAGAGGTTTTAAATATTGATTTATTACTTAGACGCCTTGATGCTTTGTTTGAAATGCATAGTAAATCCGAAGAAGAGAATGATGAGATATATTCTGATGAACTTCATATGCTTATAGAAGATACTTTTTGTGAGCTTTCGAGATATATTAACTATTATTTAAGACCTGAACTTGGTAAGTGCGAATATTATAATGAGGGAAAGAAAGAAAATATATACAGAAGAACAATGCTTAATAGATTATTGTCAAGGATATGTTTTGAAGTTTTTAAGAACATGCCTGTCATTGTAAATGAAACCATAAACAAAAATGAACCTTCAACACAAGCAGTAAATGCACGCAATAGAGTTATTGATGGACTACTTAAGAATGAGATTCAGGAGCGGCTTGGACTAATAGGCTATGGGCAAGATGTGAATATAATGCAGACAACTTTAGTTAGGACTGGCATACTTAAATGTGATAACGGACGCATGATTATTAAAACAAAAAATTTGGAGAATAAGAAGTTAGAGTATATCCTTGAAATTATTAATAGATTCATTATAGATTCTACCGATAAAAAAGTTTCCTTTGGTATTTTATATGATTTTTTAATGAACCCAATAAATGGTATAGGAATGCGGAAAGGAATTATTCCTATATACATAGCTGCTGTCTTGCATAGTAAGAAACAACATGCTGTTGTTTACTGGAAAGACAGTGAGGCGGAAATTAGTGGTAAACTTCTTGAAAGAATTAATAGAAATCCATCGGAATTCAGTATTCATCTTGAAAAATGGGATGGAGAAAAAGAGAAGTATATAAATGAACTAGAAAGAATATTTAAGCCGTTTCTAGAAGAATCAGAGAAAGAATATAATACATTTGAATATATTTTAAAGGCAATGCAAAGATGGTTTTTACATCTTCCTAGATATGCAAAAGAATGTGAAATAGATATAGAAAAACTTGGTAAGGGTGCCAAGAAATTCAGAAATGCTTTAAGAAACGTAAATTTAAAGCCTAGAGAATTTCTTTTTGATAAGTTATTTACTTACTATGGATTTTCTCAATTTAATTTAAATATAATTGATAATATTGTATCCTTTAAATATTTTTTCGATAATGCTCTTCCAAATCTTGAGTGGAAATTAATCTTAATATCAAAGAAAATATTTGTAAAAAACACTAATGAATCTTTAATGAGTATTATGAAGAATTGGTACGAATCGCTTTCTGAACATACTAGAAACACTCTCTTTGAGAATGGACAAGATAGAATTTTCGAGGTTATTAAGAATAGTAATGGAGACCAAACGAGCTTTATACATAAATTGGCAAGAAATATTACAGGTATTCGTATCGAAGATTGGACTGAAACAAATGTTGATGAATATATTAAAGGCCTAAGAGAGTTTAAAGATAGTATTCAAAAATTTGATTTAAGGAAACTAATCAGTAATAGAGAAAACAGAGATTCATACAAAGTCGTATTTCAAAACGGTGGGGAGAATATTGAAAAAATTATCTCACAGACAGAATTAAGTCCTAGGGCAGAAATGGCTTATAATGATATTTATAATATTCTTATTGATGAATATGGAAATGCGTTAACTATAAATGAAAAAAGGCAGATAGTTTTTAATATTTTAGAGAAACTATGCAACTTTTAAATGAAAGAGTGATAAAATTGGACAATAATGAGAATATTGTTTATTTTGATAATGCAGCAACAACCTATCCTAAACCTGAACAAGTTTATATAGCTATGGACAGGTTTTATAGAGAGTTAGGATTTAATGTTGGCAGAGGGCAATATCAACAGTTAGAAGAAATAAATAAGTTAATTGTAGATACTAGAAAGATGATACTTGACCTGTTTAGAGCTGGAAATGATTGTAGGGTTGTTTTTTCAGCTTCTGCTACTGAAGCTACAAATATTGTTTTGCAAGGGCTTAAGTATGAAAAAGAACAGAATGTGTACATTACTCATTTTGAACATAATGCTGTATTAAGAACCCTTAATTATATAAAAAAATTATACGACATAAACATACATTATCTTAACCTAGAACCAAACAGTCTTGACTATGATCTCGAAAGTATAAAGGTATGTTTTCAAAATGCTCCCCCTTCAATAATAATAATGAATCATGTGAGCAATGTATGTGGAGTTGTAACACCAATAAAGGAAATTGTTGAAATGGGGAAGCAGTATAACGCTATTATTGTTTTGGATTCTGCACAAAGTGCTGGCGTGATTGATATAAATATTGAGAAAATAGTAGTTGATTATGTAATATTTGCAGGTCATAAAACAATGTACGGACCATTTGGAGTAGGTGGATTTATATGCAATAAAAATAGCAAGCTTAAACCACTTATATATGGAGGTACAGGAATAGATTCAGCTAATCCTGAATTACCAAACTCAATACCAGAAAAGTTTGAAGTGGGAAGTCCAAATATACAAGCAATAGCGGGATTGAATTCATCATTAATATGGATGAAAGAAACAGGTATTGATGAAATTAGAGAAAAAGAATCTAGTATTGCTTTAAGTGTAATAAACTGCTTGAAAGAGTTTGACGATATTAAAATAATGGGGAAACATGGGATTAAAGGTATGTTTAAATGTGATAATAATAACAACGTAGGAATTATATCTTTTACTTATGATGGTTATTCTCCAGACCATATTGGGAAATTTCTTTCAGACAACAATATTGCAGTTAGAACAGGATTGCAATGTGCTCCAGATACTCACAGAGTCCTCGGTACGTTTCCTTCAGGAACAGTTAGAGTAAGCACTGGATATTTTAATTCAGAAAAAGATACCCAAAGGTTACATAATGTGTTAAAATATATATATGATAACAGTTAAGTCAGATAAGCAAATAATTATAGAAAAAACCCAATTAATCTAATAATTTTCATTAAATCAAAAACTAAAACAAAAATTTACGCAGCAATAATTCACATTTGGGTTGAAAATATAAAAGGTGGTAATTATGATTAAAGAAATTGTAAACAATAATGTTAGCCTTTTTGACCACGAACAAGCTGCTATTAATCAAATTGAAAATGTGGTTAGAAAATATAATGCTAAATTGCTGAGCAATATTTTGTTATACGATAAACAAACTCATAATTATTATGAATATGATATTATTATCATAGCAAGTTCAGGCATTTATATAGTAGAACTAAAACACTGGACTGGTAATATACATATAGAACAATACAACTGGATTGTTAATCAAAGTTACAGACCAGATCCCCATAAAAACAATAATTTTAAATGTAAAATACTAAAAGGAATTTATCAACACACATTCAAAACTTATCCAGACATATGGATCCCTTCATTTGTTGTTCTTACTAATCCAAATTCTGTTGTAGAAGGTGCTGATATACCTAGCAGATTATCGGTAGATATGAATAAAAAAATGATAACATTTTCTTCAATAACCGATTTTATAAAATTTTTTAGAAAAAAAGAATCTGCTATTGAAAATATTATTTTAAAGCCTTCTCAAATTGAAAGTATATTTAATTATTTTAGCAGTTTGAATAAACCTAGGAGGGGGATTAAATATACTATACCAGGCTATGAAACTGTTGAGTATCTTTACCAAAGACCGGAATGTATAGAGTTAATTGCTCGACCTATTGGTATACAATCAAAAGGTTTAAACAGATTTCGAGTATTTCGCATACCATACCAAATAACTGCAGAAGAAA
>CAZEYH010000142.1:0-579 GCA_964515895.1 uncultured Clostridiaceae bacterium
CTTATAAGGGTGAGATTGTTAATATTCTGACTTAGCCTGCTTTTTGAATCAGATTGAATGACCTTAAGGGATGTGTTCTGAAATGAATCATATAAAGTTAAAGAAAGAATGGCAGTAATAAATACTGCTATAAAAAAATAAGATAAAATTAGTTTAATATATGTACTCTTTATGCTGATTTTATGAAATAAGGCATGTTTCAAAATTTTATCCTCCTCAAACCAATGCAAACAACCATAATCAAGTATTTATATTTATCAGGTATGGTGCGTTCGTCCTTTTTCCAGGAAATTTCCTCGTGCTTACCGTTGGTAATATAATATCCGGTTCCTGTCATATACAACTCCTGCCTGCCGTATTTATCACCGGCAATAGACTCATTTTTTACAAATTGGATAATTATATTCTTTGCCCGAATTGTATCCTTTGTGTTACAGTCTATCTGAAATTCACCCAATCGTGTTCTTTTTTAATTTTTCTGATTCGAGTCATAATAAAACCCACAGGGGCTTACTGTACTGTATTTAATAAAAACTTCTTTGGCTTCTTTTGCTTCAGATAAATCCAAATCATCTTTAT
>CAZEYH010000142.1:596-6607 GCA_964515895.1 uncultured Clostridiaceae bacterium
GCTGATAAACTTATTCAAGCGCTCAGCAGAGGTGTAAGAATCATGGTAATTATTCTTATCCCGGGTCAAGTCCCAATATACACCACCGGCTTCCTTAGTTACACCATCGATATTATCAATCATTATAGCGACCAGTCTTACCCCTTCTTTTGGCACATCGAATTTCTTCGCTCTAATAATGGTGGTTGGCGTTGGAGTCACAGATATAACGGACTCTGTACCGCTTTGTTCGTCAGTTGCTTGTGGCCCGGTTGGCGTAATAGAAGGTTCCTCTGTTGTATCAGTTTGCGTTCCGGCTGTCTGTTGGTTCTCTTTACCCGATTTTACCGCGCCAATTATTAAAACAGTCGTAACCACACTAAGGCTAAATAAGAGGGAAAGAAGTATTACCTTCCCTCTTTTATTTAATTTATATTTTATTTTTATTTTTCCCTGGTTGTTGCATAATCGTTGCACTTTTTTATTTCAGTGCCTTGTAATGTGGAGCCCTCAACCGGAATCGAACCGATGACCCCTTCCTTACCATGGAAGTGCTCTACCTACTGAGCTATGAGGGCAAATATGGAGCGGGTGAAGGGAATCGAACCCTCACAGTCAGCTTGGGAAGCTGATATTCTACCACTGAATTACACCCGCACTTTAACATTTTTACGTCTATTAATTATATTCACTTTATTTTATTATTGTTACTATATTTTTTATACCATATTTAAAATATTTTGTCTAGGACTTTATTCACTTAAATTCCGCAATTTGTTTTTTTCTTCTTCAACATACCTCTCTAATTTACGTTTTACTCTTTGTAATGCATTATCTACAGACTTAACATGTCTATTTAACTCAAATGCAATTTCACTATAAGATTTTCCCTCTAGGTATAAAGACAATACTTTCCACTCTAACCTACTTAATATCTCATTTAGTTTCCCTTCTATTCCCGCTAATTCTTCCCTGCTTATAATCATTTCTTCAGGATCTTGAGTAACTTTATTATTACTGAGTATATCCATTAAGGTTCTATCAGATTCATCATTATAAATTGGTTTGTTTAATGATACATAAGAGTTTAAAGGAATATGTTTTTGTCTTGTAGCTGTTTTTACAGCAGTGATAATCTGCCTTGTAATACACAATTCAGCAAAAGACTTAAATGATGCGCATTTGTCTTGTTTAAAATCTCTTATTGCCTTATAAAGTCCAATCATTCCTTCTTGAATAATATCTTCCCTATCTGCACCTACTAGAAAATACGCCCTTGCTTTTGCACGAACAAAGTTTTTATACCTGTTAATTAAATATTCGAAGGCCTTATCATTTCCTGACCTGGCTGCTATAATGATTTCCTCATCCTCCATTGCACTATATATAGAAGTTGTCTCAAGTTGTAAATTGGATTTCAATGCAAAGCCCCCTCGTACTTTCCTTAATATATCTAAGATTAAAACTTTTTACTTTTAACACTGGCTACATGTAAATAGTTAGAAAATTTCCATTTTATCAATGAAACAAGCTCATATACATTATAAGTAAGGGATATAATTATGTCAAGTTGCATTTAGCGATAGCAAGTTCTCTTATGTCTCGCAACCATCCAATACACCTACGAACAGTTTGTAATGATTCATCTGCTGCTTCTTCTTATTTTTTCTAGAACATCGGCTAATTCCGGTTCTATATTGGATATTATTGTGTTTTTCTGTGTGTCTTTAATTTTACTATAATCTCTTGTCATGTTTCTATGAGTTCCTTCAATCTCTTTTCTCAATTCTCTTGGTGTTATCCTTACTCCACCATTTCTTAATACTATTGTCTGCTCCAGGTAATCTGATGTTGCAACCCATATAGTATATATATCGCTGTACTTATATACAAACCTCTCAATATAGTTATCGGCAGTCTGATTTTTCCCTGTATACACCACAACGATATTGTCAAAATACTCCACATTCTTTTGGCTTCCCTTAACTAAATGCGCATCAAATACCGCAATAATTCTTATCTTCCTGTAGCCTTCGTAATTTGATAGCATATTAATTAGCTTTTCCCTGCACTCCTCAAGGGACTCTTTATCAAGATCGAAAATATCTTTCCATGCATTGATAATATTATAACCATCTACAAGCAAATATTCCATTTAACCCATTCCTTATCAGTTTCTCTGTCTTAATACCTCATACATTACCAATGCTGCAGCTACCGAAGAATTTAAAGAATTAATATGTCCTTTCATAGGAATATTTACTATGAAATCACATTTTTCAGAAACCAGCCTTCCCATTCCTTCTCCTTCACTTCCAATAACAATTGCAATGGGGCCTTTTAAATCACTTTTCTGAAAAGATTTATTTCCTGATATATCTGTCCCGGCCACCCAAATATTTTCTTTTTTTAAATATTCAATTGTCTGTGAAATATTGGTAACTCTAGCTACCGGTACATATTCAACAGCCCCTGCAGAAGCTCTTGCAACTGCAGCAGTAAGCCCTATTGCTCTACGTTTTGGGATTATCACTCCATGTACACCGGAAGCATCTGCTGTTCTTAATATTGCACCTAAGTTTTGAGCATCAGTTATTCCATCTAATATTAAAATAAAAGGATCTTCATCTTTCTCATTTGCAATTTGCAGTATATCGTCGACTTCAACATATTCTTTTGCAGATACATGTGCAATTACCCCCTGATGTGAACCTGTTAGAGACATTTTATCCAGCTTTGCTTTATCTACTTCCTGTACAACAATTTTTCTTTCTTTAGCAAGGGCCACCAAATAGTTAATCGAACCTTCTTTTTCCCCTTTTGCAATTAGTATTTTATTAATACTTCTACCTGCCTTGATGGCTTCAATAACCGGATTCCTTCCTTCTAGTATATCCGTATCCCTTCCGTATTCCTCAACAATCCTATCTTTAGAATTCTTTCTGTTATATTTGTTTTCTTTGCTCATATTCAAATATTTCATAAGTCTTAGGCGTGGGAACTCGTGACTTCAGTCATGAGAGAAAACGCCATTCTCCTTTCTATTTCCCTTCGTAATATTCTTGATGTGCAACCAATGCATTACCTATAACATTTACCAATACGTTGGACTGCACAATAGCAATGTTTGCATTTTCCAAAGCTTCCAATAGAAATTATAGTTAATGCGTTGGAAAAGCATTATCTATGCTACATTTCAAAAAGTATTATTTTTAATATACTAATCCTGTATACACATTTTTAAAATCTCCATCATTCGAGTATAATCCTGCTTTAGATAAAGATACCCGAGCAACGATTCAAAACCCGTAGCATATTTATAATCTATAATATCCGCATTCTTTGGTACTGTACTTGATTTTGCATTTCTACCTCTTCTAACAATATCTTGCTCTTCAGGAGTCAAAGACTCTAAAATCCTATGTATTATATCAGACTGAGCCCCTGCTTTTACATATTGGGTTGAGAGCTTGTGTAATTTACAAACAGGTGCATTTCCTTCTGACAACACCAAAGTACGAATAAAAAGCTCATATACTGCATCTCCCAAGTAGGCAAGAACAAGCGGAGAGTACTCTCTTATATCTCTTTCCTCAAAATCGGTTTCTATAATTATTTTTTTCGATAACTCCTCAATCATATCTCTACTTCCATACCTTCATTTCTTTACTTCGTTCTTTTATTAGATCAGTTATATATCGCCTATATATCGCCAATCATATATCATCACTTATATATCGCAAATTATATATCACTACTTCATTATCTTATCGCACAAAACTGTTTGTCGCAATATTATCTAACGCCCTTACCGCATATTACCATATGCCATCATGTATTTATTGGGCTAAATAACTATATTTCTAAAACTCTATCTTTAAGTACCACTCTTACTCCCTGTGGCGTATCTTCAAGTGTTACACCAATATCCTTCAATTTATCCCTTAATTCATCGGCAAGTTTCCAATTTTTTTCTTTTCTTGCCCGTTTTCTTTTTTCAATAAGTTCCTTAATTTCATTGTCCAATTCTACTTCGTTTACATCTTCCTCTTTCTCTTCGGCCACACCAATACCAAGGCCCAATACTTTATCAAACTCTACCAATAAGTCAAACAAAACTCTAGCCTTCTTTTCATATCTAACAACATTCCAAACTACTCCTAATGCCTTTGGTATATTCAAATCATCAGTAATGGCTTCCTCAAACTCATTTCTAAAGGTATTAATCATTTCGGTATCAACTTCATTTTTCCCTTCGTTAGCATTTTTATGATCTAAAGCTCCACTAATCAACCTATTATAAGCTGTCTGAGAAGCCTCCATAGCATTCCATGTAAAATTTAACTTATTCCTATAGTGAGCATTGAGACAAAAATATCTGAAAGTAAGAGGGCTATATCCTTTTGCTTTCAAATCAGATACCGTATAAGTATTACCAAGGCTCTTTGACATTTTACCATTATCAACTAAAAGGAACTCACCATGCATCCAGTATTTTACTGCAGGTTTTCCTAACAGTGCTTCAGATTGAGCTATTTCATTTTCATGATGGATAGGAATATGGTCAACTCCACCTGTATGAATATCAAAAAAGTCTCCTAAATACTTTCTTCCCATAGCCGAGCATTCAATATGCCAGCCGGGATATCCCATTCCCCAAGGACTAGGCCACTGCATAATATGTTCTTTTGGAGCCTTCTTCCACAAAGCGAAATCTGCCGGATGCCTTTTCTCTTCATTAATTTCAACCCGTGCTCCTGCAATCTGTTCATCAAGATTTATTCGAGAAAGCTTTCCATATCCTTCAAATTTCCCTATGTCAAAATATATCCCGTCTCCGGTTTCATATCCATATCCTTTCTTAACTAAGCCTTGAACAAATTCTATCATTTCACTTATATGCTGGGTTGCTTTAGGTACTACTTCAGGTTTTTGTATATTTAATTCTTCAATATCCTCAAAAAATATCTTTGTATAATACTCGGCAATCTCCCAAGGTGATTTCTGCTGTTCCTTTGCTGTCTTAACCATTTTATCTTCACCCTCATCAGCATCAGAAACAAGGTGACCTACATCAGTAATATTCATAACATGTTTTAGTTTATAGCCTTCGTATTGTAGTACTCTCCTTAAAATATCCATAAATATATATGTCCTAAGATTTCCAATATGCGCATAATTATATACAGTAGGCCCACAAGAATAAATCCGAACGGTTTGATTATCAATTGGGCAAAATTCTTCTTTCTTTCTTGTTAAAGTATTATATATTTTCATTATTCTCTCCTTTCATAGGGATAGATAGTATTATCCTAAAACTATTATAACATTTATAATTAATTGATTCTACTATTTGCAGCTTAAGAAAGTTCATTTAGGGCGCCTAAACTTATATCATATTCATCAACTTTCATTAATTTCAGATTTAACCATAGCTTGCTCTAATCGGTCAATTCTCATCCGTAACTTGCATAATTCTTGTGCTACAGGGTCAGGTATATGTATCTGATCTAACTCTATTGAAGGTGCAATCTTTGTTTCGCCTCTTTTTACTGTTCTTCCGGGAACCCCCACAACTGTTGTATTTGGTTCTACTTCGCATAAGACAACAGCATTTGCACCAACTTTAGAGTTATCTCCAACTTTAAAAGGCCCTAATATCTTTGCCCCTGCACTTATTAAAACATTATTTCCAATAGTCGGATGACGTTTGCCTCTTTCCTTACCTGTGCCTCCAAGAGTAACACCATGATATATAGTACAGTTATCCCCTATTTCTGCAGTTTCTCCAATTACAACACCCTTACCATGATCTATAAATAAGCCTTTGCCTATTTGGGCTCCGGGATGTATTTCAATACCGGTAATAAACCGATTAAATTGCGATATTGCCCTAGCTATAAAGAAAAATTTAATTTTATAAAACCAATGAGCAATGCGGTGAAAAAAAACAGCATGAAATCCCGGGTATAATAATATTACCTCAATAGTGCTTTTTGCTGCCGGATCTCTTTTGGCAATTGATCTTGCAT
>CAZEYH010000143.1:0-6593 GCA_964515895.1 uncultured Clostridiaceae bacterium
TAATAAGAAGTTAAGCAAGGTAAACACAATAGTCCAGTATAACCTTGCCGTGTTCGTCAGGTGTAGTAAAGCGAGGACAATTATACCTTTCGAAAAACCATGGATCCTGTTGCAATTTCCAACCCGCTTTTGCAATTTCATCCATACAAGCATTATGTGCATCTAATCCATAAAGCTCACCGGTGTCTTCACGGCCATATATGTAACAGGTGCCAATGTCACTTTCAGGAATATCTGTGTATGCATAACCTTCGGGGACGGTTGTTCCCGTGGTAAAAAACATACCAATCCAATATTCAAAGTTGCCATTTATACATCTCATTACACCAAGATATGCATCGCCATTTCCGGGTAGAGGACTTAATTTTTCGATTTCTGCAAACCAGCCATTCTGAAACCATTCACCCCATTTTGCACCAAAGCTGCCACCAACTCTGTCGCTGTCGGTATAGCGTTTACCGATAAGTCTAAGAGCAGGCAAATGCTCTTTGTAACATTTAATTATTTCTGCCATTTTTGATATCTCCTTTACATTTTAATATATTTTCATATTGTTTTTAGTTATTGAACCTATATTTAACCAAAGCATCAAGAAGTTTTTTGATTCTATAATCGAGAGTTGAATTGATGTAGTTATAATAGCAATCTTGTTCAATGGGGGCTAAGTGATAAACATACGTTCTTTAACTATCTATAATATACCATACTGTATTTTATTGTCAATAGAAAAATTATAATTATTCAAAATTATATTGTGTAATTGTATCTATTAGATTAGGATGGATATGCTCTAATTTTGGCTGTTTGTTCTCTGATAAGAGTTACTTTTATAGATTAAAGTAAATAAATTTAACTAGTTTAAATTATATAAAATATTTTCGACTCAACATAAATTGCAGATTCATAGCTGATTTGGTACAATATTATCAGCAAATATAGGATGTGTGCAAACTATCAAATATAGCAACTACCAAATATAAGGAAGGGAAAGGCGATTTCCTCGCTAGGCTAAAGCTATAGCGGTTTCTTCGCTGAAAGTTTATGAATGAATCAAAAAACAGGGAAATACTAAATCAGATTTTACAGGATGTAGATGATTTTGCAAAACTTAGGAAAATTGATTATCCTCCAATATATCTTCTTGGCGGTTCTGCATGTATAATTGCAGGGTATTTGGACAGGGCAACTACGGATATCGATCTTCTTGATATGGACTATGATGCTTCGATGGGAAGGCTTCTTCGAATAATGGAAAAATACGATTTATTAGATTTATATTTAACTACAATACCTATGGATTTTAAAGATAGAGCAGTAAAAATTGGTAGTTTTAAAAATATATATGTATTATCAAGAGAGGATATTATTTTAAGTAAAGTAGGTCGTTATTCTGAAATTGACATTGAGGATATTTCTAAGATGATAAGAGATGTCGATAAAAACTTGCTTTCCGGTTTAATTGATGCAGTCATTGCAAGAAAGAATATGAGTGACAGAGTAAGGCATGTCTTTGTGAAGAATATGGAATTATTCAGGGAGAGATTTAATGTATAATCAATTTTGTAAAAACCTTAAAAATTATATCCGGATTAATTCAGATATAGATTCTGTTAATAATTTAAGACTGAAAATAGCAGAAGATATTATTCCTTTGACTGATGTTGAATCATATAAAGCTTGCAAAAAACGCAATGATCCTTTGTATAAAGAAATTGGACAATTTATTTATACTCTTTCAAAATATAAAAAGAAATATCCTTCATTTGATAAATTTATTTGGGAACTATGGGCATATGGATTTGATATTATTGAGACAGAAAATTCATATCACGATAAGATAAAGTACATGGACGAGAAAGCCAAATTAGTTGATTTGATGCTAAGCACACATTATTTTACTTAGAAATGGTCTAGTGAAGGCTTACAGACTAGCTTTGATACATAAAGTGGGATATACAAATCTTATGCAACCCTTTATGTGTGAGGATAATAGAAGTTTAAAGGAAAGGTATTAATCTCTTGCCAACTTTTTATGAAAAACAATATAACATATTGTGTAAAAATTTTAAATCCTTTATAATATTGATGTAAGATTTAATGGAGGAATGTAAAATGCTTATACAAGATAAATTTATATCTACATCAGAATTACAGCAAAATGTATCAAAAACAATTGATAAATCTAAGCATCAGGATATTATTATTATTCGCAATAATAAACTGGAAGCTGCAATTATTAGTATTGATAGGTATAACCAATATCTTGAATATTTGGAATGGAAAAAAATAAGTGATACATTAGATGAATTACCATCTGAAAATATTTCTGCTGCTGAGTCGGATAGAATTGCATCTTTAATCCAACAAGCTAAAACACAAAAGAAATTTACTATGGATGAAATTGAAAAAATAGCCGAAACCGGAGAAGGTTATGATGAGTTATAATATTGCTTTTTCAAAATCAGTTACTAAAACTATTCTTAAGTTTGACAGGCCTATTAGAGATAGAATATATAAAGCATTAAATAACCTTCCTGTGGGAGATATTAAAAAGATACAAGGACAAAATAATCCACCTTATTTTAGATTAAGAATTGGAGATATTAGAGCTTTATTTATCAAGGATGAATATAAAAAGGAAATTTTCGTTTTTGAACTCAACTCCGGAGGAGATATTTACAGGTAGGTGCTTCATTAGAAAAATTATATTGAAAGGTTGGTATTAATTATGATGAGCAGCTTATTTTCAGAGTATATAATTAAAGGTAAAACCATCAAAAACAGAGTTGTAATGCCTCCGATGGTTTGCTTCGGCTGGACCGATCATACAGGCTTTGTCACTGAAAATCATTTGAAACACTATGAGTCCAGAGCAAAAGGCGGTGCAGGTATCATAATACTTGAAGCTTTATGTGTAGCACCTGAAGCCAGATTAACAGATAGCCAGCTTGGTATATGGAGTGATGAACACATAGAAGGGCTAAAGCAAATTGTTGATAGATGCCATAAATATGGTGCAATAGTTATAGCACAAATACACCATGCCGGATTGAAAGTATCAAAAAATTTATCAAAAGATACTACTGCTCCCTCAGATTATGTAGATAAAAGCATTACTGCCAGAGCTCTGACAACTGAAGAAATAATAAATATAAGAAATAATTTTATCAGGGCTGCAATAAGAGCCGAAAAAGCGGGACTAGATGGTATTGAACTTCATGGAGCTCATGGTTATCTTTTAAGTCAGTTTGCATCTCCACTAATAAATCACCGAAAAGATGAATATGGCGGCAGCTTATCTGGCAGGATGAAACTTTCGTGTGAAATCATCAGGGGCATAAAAGAAGCTACCAGCGACAACTTTATAATTGGCTATAGAATGGGAGGAAACGAGCCGGAACTGGATGATGGAATTAAAATTGCGCAGATATTAGAAGAGGCCGGGGTAGATATTCTGCATGTATCAGCAGGAATAGCAGATGATAAACTACCTTCTGCCAAGAAAGACTTCCCATTCAATTGGATAGTATACTGTGGTACACAAATAAAGAAAAAAGTAAATATTCCGGTAATTGTTGTAAATGGTATTAGAACTCCGGAACAGGCAGAATTTATCCTGGATAGTAAATTGGCTGATTTTGTTGCTGTGGGCAAGGGGATACTTTCAGATCCGGAATGGCCTATTAAAGCTTATAGAAAGCAGCCAATTAATCCATGCAAAAATTGTAAACCATGCCTATGGTTTAAGAATGGAAGGCTTTGTCCAGCTTTATTATCTGGTCACGCAATGCACGATGTGTTATAATAAAATGTAGGAAATAATAAGGAGTAATAGAACATGCATTTGAACCTGGCAAATAGAATTATATTAACTAGATTGTTTTATACCTGTTATCCCAGTGTTTCATTTGATTTTTCTGATTCACATGCGCCATCTACATTACCGTCATCCATATTGCCCAATACTCAGGAAAGAGCAGCTAACGGCGGATATTAAAGTAAGAATCAGTAAGAATCAAATTTGACATTTTTTATTTGCCTAATTATAATAAGTTCAGGAAAAGCTAAGGTAAATATCTATGCCACTTAATAAAAAATCAACATTAAACATTATTTACTTTACACGGATTGGTGACAAAATGATAAAAAGAAGAGCAAAAAAGAAACAATCAATTATATTACTTATATTAATGTTAATTGGTATACTAGCGTTGGTATCATTATTAATTATAAATTCTTATGATTGAGCAATACTTCCATTAATAATTTAAATCAAGGATTAGTTCAAGTATTCGCTTGTACCATGAATAGTCCTCAATTGAATCCATTCTATAAAGTCAGCCATTTTTGCCTCTTTATTGCTATTATATTTTAAGTATTCTCTAAGAAGCAATTTATATGACATGAGATTCATAAATAATATACCCACTTTATTACCACCTTTCAAACTCTATAAAAACTATTGCCATTATTAAAATTATTATTCATCTTATCAAAATATTACTTGATTTGATCTTGAAAAAATAGTAAATTGGAAGTAACAAGCTATAAGAGGTGAATAGTGTGATATTTTATTTTTCAGGGACGGGAAATTCTTTGCAGGTTGCAAGGAATATTGCAGAACATGCAGGTGAAAAGCTGATATCTATTTCAGATGAAATGAATAATAAAGATGATTACTGTGAGTATACGCTTAAGCCTGATGAAGTCATAGGGTTTGTGTATCCGGTTTATGCCTGGGCACCACCTAAAATAGTTCTTCAGTTTATAGAGAAGTTAGAATTTAACAATTATCATGATAACTACATATTTTCAGTAGCAACATGCGGTGACAATATCGGAAATACGATGAAGGTTATTGAAAATAGTCTCTCCAAAAAGGATTTGACTTTAAACAGCGGCTTTTCTGTTGTTATGCCCAATAACTATATTATACTTTTTGATGTGGATTCAAAGGAATTGGAAGAGAAAAAACTTTTAGCAGCAGAAAAGACACTAGAAAAGATTAATGCAGTAATTGCTGATAGAAAAAAAGATATTTTTGAAATCCGAAAAGGATTTTTTCCAAGCATATTAACGAATATGATCAACCCATTATTCAATAAAAAAGCTATAGATACAAAGAAGTTTTATGCAAATGAGAATTGTACAGGTTGTGGCTTGTGCCAAAAAGTATGTAATAGCAGAAATATTAATATTAGTGCTGATAAAAAACCCCGGTGGGGAGAACATTGCTTACAATGTATGGCCTGTATTCACTATTGTCCGGTTAAAGCAGTTCAATATGGTAAAAGCACAATACACAAAGGTAGATATACAAATCCTTATGTAACTCTTGAGGATATATCTTCAGAAAGAGAATGATAATATAATGTGGGTACATATTTTCACCAAGAATTTAAAAATCTTGACTGCAACAAATCAGTATTGAATTTATCGTAAATGCATATTATTATGTAACTAATGCAGATATTTTGGAATGAATTTTATTTGTATAAATATCTTATTTCATTGTGTTAGAAATCTGTTAGAATGATTGAATTAAAGTGATTGCAAAGTGATTACATTAAATAGATTACAGGGGGTCAACTAGATGAAGAGCAATATTAAAGGTATTATATTTGATATGGATAATACTTTGCTTAGCTCAAAAATTAATTTTGCGGCTATGAAAAAGGAGACATATGAGTTTATAATAGATCACGGAATACTTCCTGATGATTCAAGTCTGCTTAATCAAACAACAGCAATTATTATAGAAAAAGCAATAAAAACAAATATGATGAGTCAGGAATTAATAAATGAAGTATGGGAAATTCCCAAGAAATATGAAGTAATGGGAATGGAAAATGCAGTTCTTGAACCCGGAGTTACCCAATTACTTAGCGAATTATATGGCAAGTACTATTTAGTTGTCCTTACTAATAACTCAGTTGAAGCTGCAAATAAGGCATTTAAGGAGAATGGCATACATAATTATTTTGATATTATAGTGGGAAGAGAGATGCTAAAGTCGCTAAAGCCCTCACACGACGGCTTTTTATTTGTGCTGGATCGTTATAAAACTACATCAGCTAATGAATGGTTATCAGTCGGAGATGCCTGGTTGGACGGGAAGGCTTCTATGGATGCAGGAATAAGGTTTATCTCATACAATGGTAATATTCAAAAGATGAGTAGTATGGGTGTTTATCCCTATGCTGAGATAAAGGATATTAGAGAGTTAATCAATTTTATTTAGCAAAATTGAAAGCATGGATATACTGATAGTGCCTTATTTTACATTGCTAGTAATTATTCAGGGGTATAGAACGGAGCACATACACACATGGGGACATTTCTCGTAGTGCCATATGGCAAATAATATACGTCCCTATTTCGCCCATTTCACCCATGTATGCCCTTAATAGTTACCATTGCTAGAGTGTATCTGGAAGAAATGGCAAAAATTCATGTAGTTTAGCATCAATGTGTTATATAATAATAAAGGCTGTTAATTGACTGTTTCTTATGACTATGTATACCTAAAATAAATGGGGGGATGATAACAGTTATGAATAAGCTATAAGAAGTTATAAATTAATGCTTGACAA
>CAZEYH010000144.1:0-6578 GCA_964515895.1 uncultured Clostridiaceae bacterium
ATCACTTCCTCTATACTTTACTTTTGTTTGTTATTCTACCACAAATTTTAAAATTAAACAAAGAATTTTAACCCGTATACATTCATATTGCATCCCTAATGCAAAGATACAAGGGGAATTGTCCCTGATGTATCAAATGATTTAAATTATAACTGATGATATGTATAAATTGCATCTTCTACAATTTTAAAAAAAAGAAGGGAAAAGGCATATATTTGTAGAAGTATATAATTTATATAGAATTATATGACTTAAAAAATTATAACTTATAGAGAATGCTATACTTCTACTTTTAATATAATGGGGATTTGCTATGGAAATAATAAATAATGTTGAAAAATTATTAGGTGATGATTTAAAAAACACATTAAAAAAGGGTTCAAAAGTATCTATTGCGGCTTCTTGTTTTTCAATATATGCCTATGAGTCATTAAAAAAGGAATTAGAGCAAATAGGCGAACTAAGATTTATATTCAATTCTCCTACCTTTATTAAAGATAAAATAGAAAAGGAACAAAGAGAGTTCTACATACCAAAACTAAATAGAGAAAGAAGCCTATATGGAACTGAATATGAGATAAAATTAAAAAATGAACTCACGCAAAAAGCTATTGCTAAAGAGTGCACCAATTGGATAAAGGAGAAGATTACTTTTAAGTCAAATAAAACCAATGCTTTTCTACAAGGTTTTATGAACATTGAAAATGGAAATGAAAAAATAACATATATACCCATACAAGGATTTACAACTGTAGATTTAGGTTTTGAAAAAGGAAACAACCTGTCTAATATGGTAAACAAACTTGATGAATATCCTTTTTCAAAAAATTATTTAGACCTATTTGAGCAGGTATGGAATGATGATGATAAAATGGAAGATATTACAGCAGAAGTAGTAGAATACATATCTACAGTATATAAGGAAAACTCTCCGGAATTTATTTATTTTGTAATACTGTACAATATATTTAACGAATTCCTAGACGATATAACAGAAGACCTACTTCCTAATGAATCTACCGGGTTTAAAGAAACAGAAGTATGGAAAAGGTTATATAGCTTTCAAAAAGATGCAGTTATAGGGATTATTAACAAACTTCAAAAATATCATGGTTGTATATTAGCAGACAGTGTAGGTTTAGGCAAAACTTTTACTGCCTTAGGAGTAATAAAATACTATGAATTAAGAAATAAAAACGTATTAGTATTATGCCCTAAAAAACTTTCAGAAAACTGGCTTACATTTAGAGAGAACTATACTAACAATATATTATATAAAGATAGATTTAATTACAATGTCCTTTACCATACCGACTTATCCCGTGACAGCGGCTATACTAATGGCATTAATCTTGGAAGGCTTAATTGGGGCAACTATGACTTGCTAGTAATTGATGAATCCCATAACTTTAGAAACAACGATCCGGTAAAAGATAGAGAAACAAGATATCAAAGGCTTATGCGAAACGTAATTAGAACAGGTGTAAAAACAGATGTACTAATGTTATCAGCAACACCTGTAAACAATAGATTCAATGATTTAAAAAATCAGTTGACATTAGCTTATGAAGGAAATCCTTCTAATATAAATGCAAAACTGGATACAAAAAGAGGTGTTGATGATATTTTTAAAAGAGCTCAATATTCTTTTAATAAATGGTCAAAAATGCCTAATACCGAAAGAACTACCGAAACCCTATTAAACATGCTGGATTTTGATTTTTTTGAACTGTTGGATTGTTTGACCATAGCTCGTTCACGAAAGCATATCCAAAAATACTACGACATTGAGGAAATAGGTAAATTTCCAAAGCGGTTAAAACCTATATCCCATTTTTGCAATTTAACAGAAAGATCCGATGTAATTAGCTACAATGATATTTTCAAAGAATTATCAAAGTTAAATTTAAGCTTGTATGCACCTTTTAACTACATATTACCAAGCAAGACGGGTTTCTATGAAGACGTATACGATA
Organism: uncultured Clostridiaceae bacterium; assembly: GCA_964515895.1. Lineage (GTDB taxonomy): Bacteria > Bacillota > Clostridia > Acetivibrionales > DUMC01 > CAZEYH01. The sequence goes on from CAZEYH010000144.1 coordinate 1,977, forward strand.
CTATTGTAAAGGGTGGATTAGGCAGCTTAAAACAATTGGATAGAGAACGAAGTTTGCAAACACTAATGAGAATAAACTTATTGAAAAGGCTGGAAAGCTCTGTAGATGCTTTTAGAATTACATTATCCAAAATGTTGGGGAAAATTGAGAACACCATTGATGAAATTGATAATTTTAATGCATATATATCAAATCAATTTACATCATATCAAGAAATAAGCAATGTAGACCTTGATGAGGATGATTGGATAGATGATGAATTTAGTATAGGGGATAAGGTCAAAATTAACCTATCTGATATAGATAGAATCTCATGGAGAGAAGATTTAAACCGAGATAGGGATATAATAAAATATTTGCTTCAGCAAATGGGTAAAGTTACCCCGGACTATGACCAGAAATTATTTACCTTGAAAAATATAATAAGAGAAAAAATCAACAATCCTATAAATAAAGGCAATAAGAAGATAATCATATTTACTGCTTTTTCTGATACAGCTGATTATTTATATGAAGAAATTTCTAAATATGTAATGGACAAGTTTAATCTTCACACTGCAAAAGTTGTAGGTTCTGATGCTAATAAAAACACTCTAAAGATAAGGAATGATTTTCATACTATTCTTACTTGCTTTTCACCTATATCCAAAGAAAAAAAATTGATCATGCCAAATATAGAAGGAGAAATAGACATACTTATAGCCACAGACTGTATCTCCGAAGGTCAAAACCTCCAGGACTGTGATTATCTAATAAACTATGATATTCACTGGAATCCTGTGAGGATAACTCAAAGGTTTGGACGAATCGACCGTATTGGCTCAAAAAATGATGTTATACAACTGGTAAACTTTTGGCCAAATATGAGTTTGGATGAATATATAAATCTTAGGGAGAGAGTGGAAAATAGAATGGTTATAGTTGATATGACGGCTACCGGAGATGATAATTATCTATCTAGCAAACCCACCGATTTAGAATATAGAAAAGAACAGTTGGAAAAACTCCAAGATGAAGTTCTGGATTTTGAAGATATAAACACAGGAGTATCCATTACGGATTTGGGTCTGAATGATTTTAGAATGGATTTAGTGAGTTTCGTAAATAAAAATGGAGATTTGGATAAGGTTCCCAATGGATTGCATACAGTTATAACAGCCGATGAAGAAAAAGGAATATATCCCGGGGTAATCTATGTTTTAAAAAATATAAATGATAATATAGATATAAACAAACAAAATGTCTTATACCCATTTTATTTAGTATATGTGAATTACGAAGGAGAAGTAGTAGTCAACCATCTAAAAGTGAAGAAAATTCTAGATGTGCTGCGGATTGGATGTAAGGGGAAGAGTAAGCCTATTAAGGAAGCATATAGAGAATTTAACAAAGAAACAAGAGATGGACGGAAGATGGACAAGTATTCCAGGCTGCTCGAAGATGCCATAAGGTCAATAATTAATGTAAACCAAGAATCAGATATAGATAGTCTTTTTAGTTCAGGAGGCACTACTGCATTGCTGGATTCCATAAAGGGGTTAGATGATTTTGAACTAATATCCTTTGTAGTAATAAGGCAGGTGGTAACTTATGATAAACATACCGGATAGAACTTTATATAACAGGCGAATACCGAAAAATAAGTTTTACAAACAAATAGGAGTAGATACAAAGCTGGAAAGGAAATTTACAGATGAAATAGAAAGGATAACATGGAAATACAAACTATCTCAAGAAACTACTAACTTAGAACTCACAAAAGAAGTAGAAGAAATTCAAATATTCGAGATAATCTTAAAAGAAAGGCATATTTCGGTAGAAATCCTTGAAAATATAGACAGGGTAATCCCTTATCCCATACTGTATGTTTTAAGATATAATGATGATTTTAATCTTGCAATAGCCTATAAAGAGAGAAACAAAACAGATGAAAATAAAATGGTTGTCCATTCCTATTATCAATCGGGGTGGAAAAAAGAAGATGAATTAGAATTAGATATACTTAAAGGATTAACATTAAAGGATGTATATGACAATATTATAAGACAATTAATTCCTATTAAAAGCACAATGGAAGATGATATTGAAGAATTAATAGAATTAAATGAAGCACAGGAAAGATTAAAAAAAGAAATATCAAAATTGGAAAGTAGTATAAAAAGGGAGAAGCAATTTAATAAAAAGGTAGATTTAAATATAAAACTTCAAAAAAAGATAAAAGAATTAGAAAAACTAAAGAATTAGATGGGTTAAAGAATTAATTTAGAGGGCTAAAGAGTTAGAAAACCAAAGAATTAAAGGGGCTTATGAGAAATTGAGGAGGTCGAAGTATGGAGAAATTAAAAATGAGGTCAAAGGATTTAACCAAAGAAAACATAGAAAAAATAGGTGAGCTTTTTCCAAATGTAATTACCGAAGTAAAAGATGAAAATGGCAATATCACATATGCTGCAGATTTTGAACTATTACAACAAGAACTAAGTGATGATATAGTAGAAGGTAATAAGGAAAGGTACCAACTAACATGGCCAGGGAAGAAGGAAGCTATAGTTATTGCTAACACTCCCATAAATAAAACACTAAGACCGATAAAAGAGGATAGTTTAAACTGGGCGGATACAGAAAATCTATATATAGAAGGCGACAACCTGGAGGTTCTAAAATTACTGCAAGAATCCTACTTAAACAAGGTGAAATGTATATATATCGACCCACCTTATAACACAGGTAAAGATTTTATATATAAGGACAACTTCACCCAAGATAAAGATGAATACCTTGAAGAATCGGGGCAAATAGACGAAGAAGGAAACAGACTATTCCAAAACACAGAATATAATGGAAGATATCATAGTGATTGGTTGACCATGATGTATCCAAGATTAAAGTTAGCGAGAAATTTATTGTCAGAAGACGGAGTAATATTTATATCCATAGATGATAATGAAGTGCACAACTTGAGGAAGATATGTGATGAGGTGTTTGGTGAGAGGAATTTTGCAAATATTTTTGTTTGGCAATCTAGAACGTCAAGACAGAATGATACGGATATTAGCGTAAATCATGAGTATATTGTTGCATATGCCAAAAATAGAAGAAAAGAAAACAGGAGACTCAAGCCTACTAATATAAATTCTTGGTATAAAGATATGTCTTTTGCATACTATCCTTTGCCATTAAAAAAAGAGCGATTTGATAATCCAGATAATGATCCGAGAGGATTATGGAAATCTGATCCTTTTGATGCACCTAATATTAGACCAAATTTAACTTATGAAATTATTAATCCAAATACTGGTGAAGTACATTTACCTCCGAAAGGAAGATGTTGGCGTACTGAAAAAGATAAATTCAAAGAACTTATAGCAGATAGTAGAATTGTTTTTGGGAAAGATGGAAAATCAGGGCCGCAACTTAAATCATTTTATGAAGAAAAAAAGACTTTTGGGGAAGTAGAGAGTACTTGGTTTCAAGGAAATGAAAAGGGAACATCAACACAAGGTACGAAAGAATTAATGAAACTATTTGATGACAATAAATTTTTTGATTTTCCTAAGCCAGTTAAAATAATAAATGAATTATTAAATATTTCAACATCTAAAAACTCCATCATCCTCGACTTTTTCTCCGGTTCCGCAACCACTGCACATGCAGTTATGGACTTAAATGCTGAAGATGGTGGCAATAGAAAATACATTATGGTTCAACTTCCTGAGCCTACAGACGAGAAGTCCGAAGCATATAAAGCAGGTTATAAAAACATAGCTGAAATAGGTAAAGAACGTATTCGTCGGGCAGGAAAGAAGATTAAAGAAGAAACCGGGGCGGATATAGACTATGGTTTTAGAGTGTTTAAGGTGGATTCTACTAATATGAAGAATGTATATTATAGGCCTGATGAATTAAACCAAAACCTATTAGACCAATTAGAATCCAATATAAAGGGCGATAGAACAGGATTAGACCTACTTACTCAGGTAATGTTAGAAGCGGGATTAGAGCTTTCTTTACCAATAGAAACTAAACATATTAATGGAAAAGAAGTTCATTTTGTGGCTGGAAATTCTTTAGTTGCCTGTTTTGATGAAGATGTGGATGAAGGGTTAATTAAAGAAATAGCTAAGATTGAACCTTTAAAAGTAGTATTTAGAGATAATTCCTTTAAATCTTGCCCTGATAGAATAAATTTAGAAGAAATATTTAGCAGCATATCACCCAATACAGAAATTAAGGTTTTATAAGGGGGCGATTTGATGAAGATTAAATTTAAACAGCAGCAATTTCAAATAGATGCAGTTAAATCTGTAGTAGACTGTTTTAAAGGACAGTTGAATGAAGCATCCAAATTTCAACTGGATAGAGGCATACCAAAGGCCCAAATGGCGGGGCAAATAAGTTTTTTAATAGAAACCGGGTTTAAAAACAATCTTATAAGAATACCTGAAGGGGACGTATTAGAAAACATTAGGAAAGTGCAATTGAGAAATGGGCTAAAGCCATCAAGCAAATTAGAGGGTAAATACAACCTAACCATTGAAATGGAGACCGGAACAGGAAAGACATATACATATATTAGAACTATGTATGAGCTATATAGAGCTT
>CAZEYH010000145.1:0-6556 GCA_964515895.1 uncultured Clostridiaceae bacterium
TCATTTCCTGTTCCCAAATCCTTTGCAGAGACATTTACTATACCATTGGCATCTATGTCAAATGTGACCTCAATTTGAGGTACTCCTCTTGGTGCGGGAGGTATACCAGTAAGCTGAAATCTTCCCAAAGTCTTGTTGTATGCTGCCATTTCACGTTCACCTTGTAAAACGTGGATTTCTACACTTGTCTGTCCATCTGCAGCAGTTGAGAAAATTTGACTCTTTTTAGTAGGTATTGTAGTGTTTCTTTCTATAAGTTTTGTAAATACACCACCAAGAGTCTCTATACCAAGAGATAATGGTGTTACATCAAGCAGCAATAAGTCCTTAATATCTCCGGATAATACACCTGCTTGGATTGCTGCACCTAAAGCTACGCACTCATCAGGATTTATACCTTTAAAGGGTTCTTTCCCTATATATTTCTTAACTGCTTCTTGTACTGCAGGTACTCTTGTAGAACCACCTACAAGAAGAATTTTATCTATCTTATCAGGAGTTAGGCCTGCGTCTTGAATGGCTTGCCTTGTAGGACCCATTGTTTTCTCTACTAAATCTGCAATAAGTTCTTCAAATTTGGCTTTAGTAATAGTAATGTCAAGATGTTTAGGACCGCTGGCATCGGCAGTTATAAAAGGCAGATTAATATTAGTGCTTGCTACACTTGAAAGCTCTATTTTTGCCTTTTCTGCACCTTCCTTCAAGCGCTGCATTGCCATTTTATCATTTCTTAAGTCAATTCCATTCTCCCTCTTAAAATTCTCTGCCATATAGTCTATAATTCTATGATCAAAGTCATCTCCACCCAGTTTGTTATTACCACTTGTTGCCAGCACTTCAAATACTCCGTCACCTATTTCCAGTATAGATACATCAAATGTCCCACCGCCTAGGTCATAAACCATTATTTTCTGATCATGTTGTTTATCCATCCCGTATGCTAAGGCTGCAGCAGTAGGTTCGTTTATTATTCTAAGAACTTCAAGCCCCGCAATCTTTCCGGCGTCCTTAGTAGCTTGTCTCTGTGAATCGCTGAAATATGCCGGAACTGTAATAACTGCCTGTGTTATAGTTTCGCCAAGATATCCTTCAGCATCAGCTTTCAATTTTTGAAGTACCATTGCTGAAATTTCAGGTGGAGTATAATCTTTATTATCTATTTTAATCCTTTTATTAGAACCCATGTCTCTTTTTATAGATAATATTGTCCTATCAGGATTTGTTATAGCCTGTCTTTTAGCAACTTGACCTACCAATCTTTCCCCTGTTTTTGAAAAAGCAACAACCGATGGCGTAGTACGGTCACCTTCTGCACTAGAAATGATAACAGGTTCTCCGCCCTCCATAACTGCTACGCATGAATTTGTTGTACCTAAGTCTATTCCAATTACTTTTCCCATATATTTTTACCTCCTATTTTATGAACTTTGTTTGTTAGCCTATTTAAGCTTTTCAGATTATTATATTTTCAAATTTTATATTTATAGTTACATTTTATATAAATAGTTGCATTTAATATAATTTAACTCGTATATCAGTTTGCAACCTTTACAACACTATGTCTTATAACTCTATCTTCCATAATATAACCCCGTTGTAATTCTTCTATAACTTCACTTTCATTATAATTCTTATCGTTTATATGCATAACTGCATTATGAAGATTCGGATCAAACTTTTCCCCTACACATTTAATTTCTTCTACTCCAAGATTTTTTAATATCTCATTAAACTGTTTGTACACCAGTTCGATCCCTTCCCTGACAGTTTTATAATCACAATCTTTTTCAGTAGACTCAATTGCTCTTTCAAGATTATCGGCTACCTTTATAAAATCTGCCACAACATCGCAAACAGTTTCCTTTCTTATTGATTCTTTTTCTCTTTGTGTCCGTTTTTTATAATTGTCAAATTCTGCTACTGTTCTCTGTAGCATATCTAAATACTCCTCACTCTTTTGAGTTATTTCACCAAGTTGTTTTTTTAATACTTCTACTTCTTGTTCTAATTTTTGTTCTTCCTTTTGTACTTCTTGCTCTAATTTCTCCTTATTAATACTATCATTTGGAGTATCGTTAATTAATTCTTTCTTTTTTTCTTCCATTAGTAGTTTCACCACCTTAAAATATTTAACATGCTTACCAGTTGAATTCATCCGTGTTTTTTCCCAATAGGTTCATAATCTCTATATTTATCATCTTTCTTATATAATTTAAGGATGCTATCACCTTTGAATATTCCATTCTTGTAGGACCGATAACTCCAATGGAACCTATTATTTCATTATTAATACTGTAAGTTGCAGTTACAAGACTACAATCTTTTATTTCATCAATTTCGTTTTCTGTACCAATTCTTACTTTTATACCTCCATTTTCAATACTTCTATGCATTAATGCACACAACACTTCTCTAGTATTAAGGACATTAAGAAACTGTTTAGCCCTCAGCAAATCATGGAATTCCGGAAAGTCTAATATATTTGTTGCGCCTTCAAGATAAATATCAGAACTTATAATCTGGTTTAAGCAATCATTGATACCGGTTAGAATAGATATAACTGTATTTCTACTTATATCAAATTCGCGTTCTATATCATCTCTTAAATCTGTAATACTAATATCTTCAAGTACAGAACCTGAAAGTTTACTATTAAGAAAATTCGAAAGCCTCATTAAAGTACCGGCAGATATATCGTCTGATGCTTTAATTAAACTATTCTTTACTAATCCTGCATTGGTTACAACAATTATAAGCCATTTATCTAAATATATAGGTATAACCTGCACTGTTTTCAATGTGCTTTTATTCATTTGTGGCGTTATGGCCATAGAAGTATACCTTGTAATATCCGACGCAACTGCAGAAGCTTGGCTTATTAACTGCCCCACTTCATTGATCCTTAGCTTTAAAGCCCTTTTTATCCGCTCAATTTCAAGTGCTGTCAATTCTCTTCTAGGCATCAACTGATCTACATAAAACCTGTAACCTTTATCAGATGGTATTCTACCTGCAGAAGTATGAGGTTGTTCAAGAAGCCCCATTTCTTCCAAGTCTGCCATCTCATTTCTTATAGTAGCTGAGCTTAATCCAATCTCATGTTTGCGGGCAACAGTCCGTGAGCCCACCGGCTCTGCAGTGTCAATGTAACTATCGATGATGGCCTTCAGTATTAACTTTTTCCTATCATCCATTAACATCATTAACACTCCTTTTTTTGTTAGCACTCTATTGCATTGAGTGCTAATTCTATACTTAAAATACCACCCACTGTTTTTTTTGTCAAGAGTTTTTTCATTATTTTATTTTTTATGCTTTTATTGTTTTTATCTAAATAAATTCAACAAACACCTGATTTGCCAAATCTAATCCTAATGACGTCAATTTAATCCTTTCTCCTGAAAAACAAAGTAATCCTCTCTTAATTAGAATGTCTATATTTTTTCCGTACAATTCTAATAATTCTTTGCCAAATTTTTTTTCAAATTCTTTCATGCTTATTCCATTTATAAACCTTAATCCAAGGATAAGGTATTCAGATATCTTATCTGCTTCATTTATAGTCTGGATGTTTTCTACAACACTTTTACCTACTGAAATATTATATACGTAATTTTCAGGTTTTTCCACATTATTATACCTTTTACTTTCAAAATATGAATGGGCACCCGCTCCTAATCCTATATATTCTCCGGTTTTCCAATATATCATATTATGCTTGCTTTCAAATCCCGGCTTAGAAAAATTGGATATTTCATAATGTTTAAAGCCTTTACTTTTAAGCTTTTTTATTGTCATGTGATACATATCCCTGTCAAGCTCATCTTCTATAGGTTGGACTTGGCCTTCTTTAACCTTGCTTCCTAAAACAGTACCTTCTTCTATTTTTAAATCATAACATGATAAATGCTCTATACCTTCACCGGTAACCCTTTCCAGTGTTTCCTCCCACTCATCCAATTTCTGACCGGGTAACCCAAAAATTAAATCAGCACTTATATTAGCAAAGCCTACTTCCCTTGCCATACATAAATTATTCACAAATTCCTCTGCTGTGTGAATTCTGCCTATATCCTTTAAAATTCTGTTCTGCCATGCCTGCAATCCAATACTTAACCTATTAATTCCTGCTTTTTTATATGCTTTGAGCTTCTCCCGAGTAACAGTACCCGGATTAGCTTCAATAGTTATCTCTGCATCTTCTAAAATATTATAACACTTCATACACTCATCAATAATCCGGCATATATAACTCGAAGGCAGTAAAGAAGGCGTACCGCCACCAATATATATTGACTTTACTTTTATTTCTGTATTACCATAAACTATATCTTCTAATTCTAACGCATTTACTTCATTTAAGCTATTTGATCTATTTGTTTTGATTCTTTTTCCACATAATTTTTTTAATCTGCTTGAATAAAGTTGTATTTCATTTATCAACGCTTTGCAGTATTCAGGAATAAGATAATCCTTTTTAGTATAAGAATTAAAGTCGCAATAATAACATTTTGACTTACAAAATGGTATATGAATATATATCCCTATTTCTTTAGTATTAAACATTTTACGTATCCAGTTTTAATACACTCATAAAGGCTTCCTGTGGAATCTGCACTGATCCTACCTGCCTCATGCGTTTTTTCCCTTCCTTTTGTTTTTCAAGAAGTTTCTTTTTCCTACTGATATCTCCACCGTAACACTTTGCCAAGACATCTTTCCTAAATGCCTTTACTGTTTCCCTTGCGATTATTTTTCCTCCTACACATGCCTGTATAGGTATTTCAAACTGGTGTCTGGGTATGGCATCCTTTAATTTTTCAGCCATTTTTCTCGCTCTGGGATATGCCTTTTCACTGTGTACTATAAAGGAAAGGGCATCTACTATCTCACCATTCAACATAATATCTAATTTAACCAGTTCTGCCTCCTTATACCCCATAATTTCATAATCAAAAGAAGCATAACCTCTTGTTCTGGACTTTAGAGCGTCAAAAAAGTCATAAATTATCTCATTTAATGGCATTTCATAGTTCAAAATTACTCTGCCCTCATCGATATATTCCATATCTTTCAATATACCTCTTCTATCCTGGACCAAATCCATAATATTTCCTACATATTCCGAAGGAGTCATTATCGAAGCCCGGACAACAGGTTCCTCCATTTTTTCAATTTCTGTTATAGGAGGCATATTGGTTGGATTATCAATGTTAATAACCTTACCGTCGGTACCTGTTATTTTATATATAACACTAGGCGCTGTAGTTACAATATCGAGGTCATATTCCCGCTCCAATCTCTCCTGAATAATTTCCATATGGAGCAATCCTAAAAAGCCGCATCTAAAACCTGAACCAAGGGCTACCGATGTTTCAGGCTCGAAGGTTAAGGCTGCATCATTCAGTTGAAGTTTTTCAAGTGCATCTCTTAAATCTACGTACTTTGCTCCATCGGCAGGATATATGCCGCAAAATACCATGGAGTTAACTTTCTTATAACCCGGCAATGGAGTTTCAGCAGGGTTTTGAGCTAATGTAATTGTATCCCCTACTCTTGCATCCCTTACATTTTTAATGCTTGCTGCTATATACCCGACATCACCCGCAAGGAGTTCTTCACACTGTGCCAAATTTTCAGGCAGCATATAACCTAATTCGGTTACCTGAAACTCCGTTCCGGTATTCATCATTTTAATATAGTCGCCAACTGCAACTTTACCTTCCTTAACCCTTACAAAAGCAATTACACCTTTGTAATTATCATAATATGAATCAAATATCAGTGCACGTAAAGGCACATCTACATAGCCTTGTGGATGTGGTATCTTCTCTACAATATACTCCAATACCTGTTCAATATTTACTCTGTCCTTTGCAGAAATCATGGGTGCATTTTGAGCTTCTAACCCAATAACATCTTCAATCTCTTTTTTTACATGTTCCGGCTGTGCACTGGGTAAATCAATTTTATTAATAACCGGAACAATTTCCAGATTATGCTCAAGTGCTAGGTATACATTAGCCAGTGTTTGGGCCTCTATACCCTGTGCGGCATCCACCACTAATATAGCACCTTCGCATGCTGCAAGGCTCCTCGAAACCTCATAATTAAAATCTACATGACCCGGTGTATCTATTAGGTTAAAAACGTATTCTTCACCGTTTTTAGCCTTATACATCATTCTTACTGCTCTGGCTTTAATGGTTATGCCGCGTTCCCTTTCAATATCCATATTGTCAAGAACCTGTTCTTGCATTTCCCTTTCAGTAAGCAACCCTGTCATTTCAATTAATCTATCTGCAAGAGTTGACTTACCGTGGTCGATATGGGCAATTATACAAAAATTCCGTATTCTTTTTTCGCGTGTGCTTGTCATCTAATCTTTCCTTTCAATCCGATACTTATTTTACTTATACTTATAGCTATACTTATGTTTTTAGTACATACCGCAATGGTACGCCAATTTTAGTTTTACTTATGCCTATAGCTATACTTATCATCTAATATTTCATAATAGTTTCATATTTTTATGAAACCTGATTATCTATATACT
>CAZEYH010000146.1:0-6529 GCA_964515895.1 uncultured Clostridiaceae bacterium
GTGTTATGTGTGGACAGTGTATTAATGTATGCCCTGTTGGTGCACTTAGAGAAAAGGATAATACAGAATTGGTTTGGGAAGCACTTGCAAATGAAGACCTTCATGTAGTAGTACAAACTGCTCCTGCAGTAAGGGTTGCTTTGGGAGAAGAATTCGGTTTGCCTATTGGAACCAGAGTAACGGGGAGAATGGTATCTGCTTTAAGACGATTAGGATTTGATAAAGTATTTGATACTGATACAGCAGCAGATTTAACTATTTTAGAAGAAGGTACTGAACTTATAAACAGGATTAAAAATGGGGGAAAATTACCGTTAATAACTTCATGTAGTCCCGGTTGGATAAAGTTCTGTGAGCATAATTATCCGGAATTTTTGGATAATTTATCAAGCTGTAAATCACCCCATGAGATGTTTGGTGCTGTTTTAAAATCTTATTATGCAGAAAAGATGGGAATAGACCCGGCTAAGATATTCGTCGTATCTATAATGCCATGTACGGCAAAGAAATTTGAAGCTCAAAGACCGGAGCTTGCATCTACAGGCTATCCTGATGTTGATGTTGTTCTAACTACAAGAGAGCTTGGCAGAATGATAAGAGAATCAGGCATAAACTTCAAAGATTTACCTGATACCTCTTTTGATGACCCAATGGGAGATGCAACAGGAGCAGCAGTTATTTTCGGTGCTACCGGTGGTGTTATGGAGGCTGCCTTAAGGACAGTTGCAGATGTATTGACAGGAGAATCTCATGATGATATTGAGTATACCGACGTAAGAGGTGTTGAAGGTATAAAAGAAGCGCAAATTGATATAGGTGATCTTAAATTAAAAGCAGCCGTTGCTCATGGCCTTGCCAATGCCAGAAGCTTACTTGATAGAATAAAAGCAGGAGAGGCAGATTATCATTTTATTGAAATAATGGCCTGTCCGGGTGGCTGTGTGAACGGTGGAGGACAACCTATACAGCCTTCTGAAGTAAGGAGCTGGATTGATATAAGGAGAGAAAGAGCAAAGGCAATATATGAGGAAGACAGAGATATGCCTATAAGAAAATCCCATGAAAATCCAAAGGTTAAAATGCTCTATGATGAATACTTTGGAGAACCGGGAAGCCATAAGGCACATGAGCTGTTGCACACTCATTACGCTCCAAGGGAAAACTACCCTGAAGATTAGGGGAAAAAGATAACCATATTAGCAAAATTATTAGACAAAAATATAATTTTTAAATGAAATAAAAACAAATAGAGCCTGCCGATTCTAAAAAGAATCAGCAGGCTCTATTTGTTTCAGCCTCGCATTTAACTTTAAAACCGTACTACTCTTGGTTCAAAACCTAATTTAGCAGAAATATCTATATACTCTTCCTTCGTAATTTTATCAGCAGGTTTTCCTAATACTGCTACAACAACTGCTTCCATAACATTTGTACCAAAAGAGCGTCCATTAAATTCCGGTGTTGTGGTAATGAGTATAGAAGCTCCCCTAGTTCTGAGTTCTTCGACGTTTTCTTTGGTAACGGTGTTTGTAATAATAATTTTCTCATGCAACTCATTAGGCATATATCTCTTTATGTAATTAAAATCCCCCGCAATTATATCTGCTTCTCTATAGTATTTTGCAAATCTAAAGGGATTTTCCACTTTTTCCTCTCTTTGACCTGTTGGATATAACATATCAAAAGGTAACTTTGTTACAGTTGGTGCTACAAGTTTTGCTAGCCTATCCAATCCATTAAGGGACTTTACAACAAATGGAACACCTAAGACAAAAATCAGGTCAGCACAAACGATACTGCATCCTAGTGAAACAAAAGCCTCCGAAAGGGCATATCTGTCAACTGCACAGGTTATCATTACCTTTTTTCCTAAAAAATCTACAATACCTTTTTTATAAACAGTATGTGCAGCGTGGGGTTCTAAAGTATTTCTCAATATAGATCCATCAGCTACAGGAGTTCTTGTAATTGCTCTTATTAAGGGTAGGGCACTTCTAATTGTATATGTGCGTTTTCTTACGGGTAAAAATATGCTGATGCCTCCCATACCTATGGCGTCTACCTTTCCGTCAAGATTCTTAATGGTATTTAGAAACTTTTTGTAATCACCATCCATTCCAATTCTTTCAATAATAAACTTCTCACCTAAAAACTCAGTTTCAACTCTATGATCTCTTGTTGAAGAACCCAAACTCACACTCACAACGTGTTTCAAAGTCATCACTCCTGTATTTAGATTATAAAACATAAGTATTCCTTGGATGTATTAATTTTTCTTCAAAATAACAAAGATATCTATCTTCTTTTATTTTATTATATAACAAAATTTGAATTATATATATAATAACTTTTTTGATTTATCTATTATGTAAACATTTTAATTTTAACTGAATATAATGCTTATGAGGATAAATGTATAAGTTTTTAATTTTTATTAAAGGAAGGTGAAAACATTGACTATATATGTAGTAAGGCCTGGTGATACTTTATGGGGAATATCAAGAAGGTTTGGAGTAAGTATGGAAAGCATAAATAATGCTAACAGATTAGATCAGATACCCTATCTTGTTGTTGGGCAAGCCCTTGTTATTCCGACTACAGAAATGGCATACCGAGTACAGCCTGGGGATACATTGTGGCTCATAGCAAGAAGATTCAATGTTTCGGTAAACAGTATAGTGCAACTAAATAATATAACTAATCCAAACCAGATTTATCCAGGTATGATACTTAGAATACCACAATTTTCTAAGCTATATGGCACAGCTGAAGTAAATGGCTATATTGAACCTACAGTAAGTAGTGCTGAAAGGGAAATAGTAAATGAAGTTGGCAGATATTTGACATATATAAGTCCTTTTAGCTATCAGGTAAGAGAAGATGGTACTTTTACCTCTATAAGAGACGATACAATATTAGAAGCAGCAAAAGAACAAAGAGTTGCTCCATTGATGGTTATTACTAATTTCAAAGGTGGAAATTTTGATAGCGAACTTGCCCATACAATATTAAGCAATGAAACAGTACAACAAACACTAATCAACAATATTATAACTAATATGAGAAACAAGGGGTATTATGGACTAAATATTGACTTTGAAAGAATTCCTCCGGGAGATAGACAACTGTACAATAATTTCTTAAGGAAGGTAGTAGACGCTCTGCATCCATTAAATTATTCCGTTTCTACTGCGCTAGTACCCAAACCTGCAGATTATATAACGGGTGAGTGGCATGGTGCTCATGATTACCGTGCTCATGGCGAAATAGTTGACTTTGTTATACTTATGACCTACGAGTGGGGCTGGTCCGGCGGTCCTCCATATGCAGTAGCTCCAATAGATTTGGTAAGAGATGTTGTAGAATATGCTGTATCGGTTATCCCGAGGAATAAAATTATGATGGGAGTTCCATTATACGGATATGACTGGATTTTACCCTATATGCCGGGTGGACCATGGGCAAGAAGAGTAAGTCCTCAAGGCGCTATTATATTGGCAGCTAGATATGGTGTGCCTATACAGTATGATACAAAAACTCAATCTCCATTCTTTAATTATACTGATGCTCAAGGTGTAGCGCATGTAGTATGGTTTGAAGATGCAAGAAGTGTTCAAGCGAAATATCTTCTAGTAAATGAGTATGGTTTGAGAGGAGTAAGTTATTGGGTGTTGGGGCAACCTTTTCCGCAAAACTGGTATGTACTTGATGATATGTTCGAGTTAGTTAAAGTGGTATAAGCTAAAATATAAGCTAAAATATAAGTAGAAAATACTAGGAGAAATATTAGCAGAGATTATAAACTGATACACAATATAAGAAAAACATGAGAAAAACAGTTGTAGATAATTTAGTGATAATATGGTAAAATTAATTTAGTATAATTATGAGGGACGCTAGAGTATAAAATATTAAGCAACTCTAGAGAAAGATGAAGTTGAGATACTAAAGAAGAGAAAGATTTAATAATACACAAATAGCTGGAGGAATTGCAATGCAACATGACAATAATCCTAACAAAACTCCTGACAGAAATTCTAACATAAATTATTTTGAAGGATTTAATAAAGAACCTGATAGAGAATCTAATCAAGGGAATAATAGAGGGCCTGACAGGAAACCGACAAAGTTAAGAAATATGAAACACTATATTATAAATGCATTAAAGTTTTATGAGCTAAAAAATGAGAAATTAACTCCGGTAATATTTGTTATAATTCTATTTACAAGTTTCTCCGGAACATTGATATCTGATATGATAGCAGAATCTATATTTGTAAATATAATTTATACGCTTATTAGTGTAGTTGTTCTTTATACAGCATCTACCATATATCTTTTTGCATATTTAAGGGAGTTAAAGGGAGAAGAATGTACCTTTAAATTCTGTATAAGCCAGGTATCTAAAAAACTATTGAAAATACTTATGGCTCATATTGCTTTTATTGCTATAATATTTACCGGCTTGTTTTTACTTATAATACCGGGTCTAATTTTTTACCACATGTTTATGTTCAATACTTGTTATTTACTAGATAAAAATATTGGAGTTATAGAGGCTTTTAATACAAGTAAGAATCTAACAACAGGAAGGAAGATGGAAATATTCTCCATATTCGTGGTATTTAATTTAATTCTATTTATACCACTAGTGTTAATAGTTTACATTACTTCATATACTGCCAATAATCTTACGTTTAACTTTGTTATTTCCTTTATAACAACAATACTTACAATTATGCAGCAAAGACTAGTAGCTATGCTGTATATAGATATGGAGTACGGTTTTTTATAATAAACAATCAAATAAATACTAAGGAGGCGGTTGTATTGGATAAAGGCAGTTTAAATCGCAGGGATATACTAAGATATATTGGAGATACTTCACAATTATTTGGAGTAAAAACTTATCGTTTCACTGAAGGGAAAGCTGACGGAGTTAGAGCGGTTGATGTAAAAAACGGCACTGGTCTTGAATTTACTGTTTTACCTGATCGAGGTCTTGATATATCCTATCTATCATATAAAGGTATAAACTTAAGTTATATTTCTAAAACAGGTATAGTTGCCCCACAGTATTATAACGATAGAAAACTTGAATTTTTGCGTAGTTTTTTTGCCGGGCTATTGACTACATGTGGCTTGAGATATGCCGGTGCTCCATGCGATGATGATGGTGAAGAGTTGGGTTTGCATGGCAGGATATCGAACATTCCTGCAGAAGAAGTGTACGCAGGAACTGAATGGACAACAGAAGATACAGTAATGATGAAGGTTAAGGGTAACGTTAGAGAAGCGAGAGTATTTGCGGAAAATATAGAGCTTAAGAGAGAAATTAGCTCTTATTATGGAGAAAACAAGATATACATAAGTGATACAATAGAAAACCACGGTTTTAGAGAAGAGCCTTTAATGCTTATATATCATTGTAATCTTGGATATCCTCTACTTTCTGCTAAATCTTATCTACTTTCACCTTCAATTAATGTGGTGCCAAAAGATGAAGAAGCGGCAAAAGGGCTTGATAATTATAGTAAATTTCAACTTCCTACACCAGGATATAATGAACAGGTTTTTTACCATGATCTGAAGGCTGATGAAAATGGTAGGACATTTGCTGCACTAATTAACCCCATACAAAAACTTGGCGTTGCAATATGGTTTAACAAAAATCAACTTTGTAACATGACCCAATGGAAGCAAATGGGTGAAGGTGAATATGTACTGGGTATAGAACCATGTAATTGCCCTGTAGACGGAAGAGCAAAGGCAAGAAAAGATGGAGTATTGCAATTTATAAAGCCCGGTGAAGTACGACATTTTGATCTGGAAGTAGAAGTTATTGATGGACAAGAAAGGATTCAAGAATTGCAAGAATTGATATAGAATATAACAAAGGGTATTGTTATATAAAAGTATTAAATAAACACAGAAAATAGTAAAAATAGAGGATGAATGAATGCCGGAATTATAGTAAAATATTTAATGTAAAGTTAGAAAAAGTACTATAATGAAAATTTATTATTCAACTTGTAAAACGAAAGGAGATTAATATGACAATACAACAAGAATCTTTAAAGTTACATAAGGAATGGAAAGGTAAAATTGAAGTAATAAGCACCGTAAAAGTATCTGATAAAAGAGACCTTTCCCTGGCATATACACCGGGGGTTGCTGAACCATGCCTTGCAATAAAGAATGACATCAATTTGTCTTATGATTATACAAGAAGATGGAATCTTGTACTAGTTGTAACAGATGGAACTGCAGTCCTTGGTTTAGGAGATATAGGACCGGAAGCAGGAATGCCGGTAATGGAAGGAAAGTGTGTTCTATTTAAAACGTTTGCTGATGTTGATGCTTTCCCATTATGCATTAAATCAAAGGATGTAGACGAGATAGTAAACACAATTAAGCTAATATCAGGAAGTTTTGGCGGTATAAATCTAGAAGACATATCTGCTCCCAGATGTTTTGAAATAGAAAGAAGGCTTAAAAAGGAATGCGACATACCTATATTTCATGATGA
>CAZEYH010000147.1:0-368 GCA_964515895.1 uncultured Clostridiaceae bacterium
ACGGAGGCTTTACAGCAACTTGTAGCGTTAATGTTACCGTGAAAACCCCCGGTGGTGGCGGCGGTGGTGGGGGTGGCGGGATAGTTCCCGGAACCTTTACCGTGACATTGGCTGGGGATGCAGTCAAAGATACAGATTATACTGTAACAGGTGCGGATGATCTAACCAAAGTTGCCAAAGGGACAACCCTAACAATTACTGCAATTAACGCCATTACGGTAAATGGCGAAGATTTAGTCGCTGGAGAAACGAAAGAGATTAAAATAAATGCGAACACTAAGATAACCATCAACAAAAAGGAAGCGCCCCCTATAGACATCACTTCCGTCGAAGATCTATCAGATATCGAAGTAGCCTTTGGCACACCC
>CAZEYH010000147.1:468-6439 GCA_964515895.1 uncultured Clostridiaceae bacterium
TAGCCCCCGGCACCTTAACAGTCGTAGCCGGATACGGAGACAACGTAGCCACCAAAGCGCTTGCTGTTACCGAAGAACCAGTAGTACCCAAAGACATCACTTCCGTCGAAGATCTATCAGATATCGAAGTAGCCTTTGGCACACCCATAGATAACATAGGCCTACCGAACCAGGTAACAGTTACCCTGGAGGACGACAGCACTATTGATGTAGAAGTTGATTGGGATAACGGCACACCAGCCTATAATGGAGAACAATCAGGAGAGTACACCTTCACTGGTTCCTTAGTAAACCTACCTGAGGGTGTAACCAACACCCAGGGTTTGACCGCAACAATAAAAGTAATAGTAGCGGAGGCATTGACCGAAGTTACTCTGGAGCTAAACACAGATACTGCATGTCCGGGTGACAGCATTGTTGCAACCGGCACAGCGGATGCCAATAACTGGGTTTCCATCAAAGTACTTGACGAGGCAGGTAACGTTGTATTCTTTGATGCGACCAGAGCAGATGCAGAAGGTAACTACAGCCTCACCTTCAAAGTACCATATGTAGCCCCCGGCACCTTAACAGTCGTAGCCGGATACGGAGACAACGTAGCCACCAAGGAACTGGAAGTCAAAGAAGTGGAGACCTTTGTCGTGACATTTGAAAAAGGAGTCGCCCCGATTGGTCAGACAACCATGTATGTTCAATTAGTAGGGGTTGATAACCATTCGGATTACAAAGTGTTTTATAATGGGGTGGAGATGACTTATAGTGAACCTAGGGATGCTTTTAGGATGTTTGTACCCGAAACATTAACCGAAGAAGAAGCCAAAGCGAAATTGACGTATCAAGAGCCTGAACCACCTGGAACAATCAGTTATGCTATAACATTTGAAAAAGGAGTCGCCCCGATTGGTCAGACAACCATGTATGTTAAATTGGTAGGGGTTGATAACCATTCGGACTACAAAGTGTTTTATGATGGGGTGGAGATGACCTATAGTGAACCTAGGGATGCTTTTAGGATGTTTGTACCTGAAACAACTACTAAAGAAAGTGCAGTAGGCAAATTAACTAATGTAAAAATATAGGTTGTTTGAGGATTTGATATTATTATAGCTTAACCATATCCATTGTGGTATAGGCATAGCTCTAAGGAAAAGTAACATGGAAATATATGCAAAAACCACTGCTTGTCAAATTCAATAAAAAAGAGGTGAATAATTAAAAATTAAAAGTTTGTCACTGCTTTTGATCGTTGTATTATTAGTTTTGACAATTACAACTGTGGTTTATTTCAAGTATTCCATTATCCCATGTTTCATGAAGTTTCATGAAATAGATTAAAAAGTTAGAAAATGGGAGGCATGAATCTTAATGCAGAAAAAATTTAGACGCATTGTCACATTATTAATAGCTGTGATGTTTTTATTTATTTCATCATTATCGGCATTCGCGGCGACAATCGGTTATGTTACGTTAAAAGATGGCAAGAATTATGAATACAGTCTTGCTGATTTAGCTGATTCCTATGACTACTTTCGAGTTGTTCCTGAATCACCACAAGCAGCACTGTATAGACATTTTGCGGAAAGTCAGACAGTAGCCGAGGTTGACCCAGAAAAAGGCTACTTGGAAATTAATGCCCTTGCGGAAGCTTACGATGCCGGAATTCTTGAAGAATACAAAGCTGGAACGCCGGAAGTGCTCCCTGGGGAAACATTGGTAAGCAAAGTTACGTGTGATCAAGAAGGTAATATTACAATTGGAGAAGAAAAGCCGATTACACCGCCGATGGTTGAAAGTGTAAGTGTTATTAATGCTACAACCATCGAAGTAACATTTGAAGGTATAGAAGACCCTGTAACCTTTGAGCTTGAAGAAACACTGGTCCATGGTGAAAATGAAGTTACTTTTGAGTACTACGGTATAGAATATATCGTAACTGTTTTCTATGAAGCACCAGTAGCCTCTACCTACGCTTTCAGCTACGAAGTGCCTGCTGACGTAGTAGCTGGTACTGAAGTAATAGTACTGGTCACTTTTGCGACCGATGTAAAGGGCGACTTTGGCTACGACGGTGTCCGGTTCCAGTTTGCAGCCGGAGGTCCTGGCGATGTTACCTTTACAGCCACGGACAGTGAGGGCCAGGTGCACACCTTTACCAACGCAGGCTATTGGGGCCCTGCTGGCGGGTTTGAATTACCGGCAGAATATGAAGCTACGACAGACTGGACGTTGAACTTTGCCGTACCTGGTGAATATACTATCACCTTCAAGCTGGTAGATATAACCAATGAGGATGCGGTAATTGCAGAAGGCAGCGCCACAGTTAACGTCCAGCCAGCCACTGCCCCGGGAACACTAACCCTGGAAGGACCGGAAGAAGCCACTGCATCCACCGAGCTTGTGTATTACACCTTGAGGTGGGATGGCGAGGAAGGAGCCCTTTACGGCAGCGTGCTTTCCTGGAAGGTCACAAAAGACGGCGAAGAAATAGATAGTTGGCAGTACACCTACGAAGATGCGAAAGCAGCGGATAAGACATGGATCGATGAAATCACCGGCGATATATGTGCCAGTGAGTCTGAGCGGTACAGAGAGCCTGGTACGTATGTACTAACAGGTACATTGAGCCATCCAACCGGATGGGAAGTTACAGTTACAAAGACTGTAACGGTCAAACTAGATCCGCTGCAACAAGTAATTGACGGATACTCCATCAGCGCAGACTATGAAGACGGAACCATAACTGCAGTCTTTGATAACTATCTAGACGAACTGCCGGAAGGAATAGAAGACTATGAGATCGATGTATTGATCACCTTAGGACAAACATTACCTGAAGGCACCGAAATAGCCGTAACCTACAATGGTAACAATGTTCCAGTGCGGGATGATTGGCGTGATAACTTCAACGAAGCCAATCAAATCTGGCTGGGCGAAGGCATATTGGATATCGGAGGAGCCAAACCCTTCACCGGTGGAGCACCTGGTAACTGGGCAATCACCATCAGCGGCAACGAAGAGGATATTAACACCACAGTAACAATTGAATCCTCAATTTCCGACGATAACTTTACAACCTGGACTGTAATAGCCGATGCTAAAGTAACGATATCCCTTTTTGTAGGTGTGGCCGAGATTTATCATAAGCCATCGGGTATTGGAATGTTTACAGAAGAAGTTAAGGTTAAGGTTGATGGAGAGTTCATTATTGACTATACAATTGGTTTTGATGGAATATACGATAGTATAATACCAGATGATAATGGTATTTCGACAGTAATATCGTCCTTACTGAATGATCTTTCCAAAGTCAGAGTTGTTTATAACGGCAGAATCCTTTCTGTAGTAGATGGTGGCTTATGGTAAATATGATTATAGCATTAGAATAAGCAACGTTTTATCTATATCTTAGTGCTGCTCAGGCCGCAGCTGCTGTCGCTAAGGCGGTAGCTGCGGCGGCAGTACGGTGTTTTAGAGTATAGTGGGATTACTAAATAAACTAAATAGTAGGTAATTCAGCACTTTAAAAAAATTGTTAGGGGTGATGGTTATTGACCGGAAACTAATCAAACTAGCATTGGTGGCGCTCATGACGCTGAGTATGCTGCTGGCTGCAGGCACAGCTGCAGGAGAGCTGACGGACATTTCCAATCATTGGGCAGCAGACACTATTGCAAAATGGGTAAACGCCGGCTTAAGCAAGGGCTACCCAGATGGGACCTTTAGGCCTAACAACAGTATAACTAGAGCAGAGTTTATAACCTTAGTGAACAAAGCCTTCAACATGACGGCAAAGGCGGAGATTGACTTTACCGATGTTCCGGCAGATGCCTGGTATTATGAAGAGGTGGCAAAGGCCAAGGCATCCGGCTACATTGAGGGTTATCCGGATAACACCATGCGGCCTGATAATCCCATTAGCCGTCAGGAAGTTGCGGTTGTCCTGCTTAATATTGAAGGCCTGATAGCAGACATCGGCGCAGCGGCAAAATTCAAAGATGCCGACCTTATTCCTGCCTGGAGCAGGGGTGCCGTTGGCGCAGTGGCAGCGGTTGGTTATATGGGCGGCTATCCCGACGGAACCTTCCAGCCGGTAAATAATATTACCCGTGCCGAAGCGGTGGTGACATTAGAAAATGTCCTCTCATCTTTGCGGGAAGACCCCCAAGAGCCGGAAGTACCTGCACCGGTAACAGATCCTGCTGCTGGCGAAAAGCCCCGCCGAGAACCCGGCTCTGGTCCATCTCCAGGTTCACGCCCTGATCCTGAACCAGAACCAGGTACCGGCAAGGTTACTTCCATCAGTGTGAAACCGGCAGGCGATGTAACAACAATCAATACAGGTGAAACATTGCTGCTGAATGCAGTCGTGTTACCGGCAAACGCAGCCAACAAAAAAGTGGTTTGGAGCGTAGAGCCAGAAACCGGTTCTGCCACAATCAGTTCTACCGGACTGCTTACAGCAACCGGTGCCGGGGAAGTAATCGTCAAAGCCACAGCCCAGGATGGATCCGGTGTAACCGGCACGTGCAGAATCACAATCAAAGCCCTAATCCAGGAACCCGATCTGGTGGAGTTACTCCACAGGGCTTCTGATGGCTTGATGCCCACATCGGATGTGAAGGTGAAGCAGGCCGGAACCTTTATTGATGAATATAGCCTGTATTTCGATGGAAATGCGGTAGGTACAACCGGTAACGGTGTGATGACGATTCCCAACAATTTATTAAAAGATCTTACAAGGGTCAAGATCGTCACCGGCAGCTCTATGTGGCCGGTAATTGATGGCGGAAGCTGGTAGAGTGTCCTTATCTATCTTGACTGCAAACTTGTTTTGTGTTTTACAAAAAAGGAGGGAAAAAGAGCATGAAGAGAATGCTCAAAAAAACGAAGTTTTTGACTATCATTATTACACTAATCATGCTAATAATGGGAGCAATTGCGATTCCTGCCTATGCAGAAGCATCAACAGATCACGTTAATAACGTTAGCAACATTGATATGCCTAACATTTTGCTAGTAGGCGATTATGCCTTTGATCTCAATGATCGGGAAAACAACAACTATAACTTGAACACCTTTATACGAGCCGCCCAAACGGCATACGAGAATGAAAATGGTGATTTTGAGGTTTATTGGCATTTTACAAGAGGCTTGTGGTATAACCTGGTTGCCGATCCCGACATACAGAACCCCATTAGTGATTTAGATCAGATCAATGGTGACGGTTTATACAGTTATGGCAACACAATCGCCGGATACTGGTTAAACCAGGCAATTGTGAAAGCCATAAAAGAGGTTAATGCAGCCGGGACCATGGAAGATATGCGAACAGCCCTGGAGGGAAATCAATCGGTATTAGCTCCTGAAGACGAGATCAATGATTTAATGGCAAAGGCACTCCTGGAGAGAAAAGGAGCGGGTTATACCATATTGGCAGACATCCTAGCGGCCCTTCAGGCGGAAGAAAACCAGATTATCTTTGATATCAATCAAATCGAAGGCGAAGGCAATATGCGTGAGAAACTGCTGTTGCTGGACGATGAAGAATATGAAGTATTAGAAGAAACCCAGCAGAAAGAAGTTGCGAAGCTGTTCATAATCAATAGGCCTGGCGAGGGATATTCATCCATCGATGCTATTAAAGACGCTCTGGGACAAGCAATCGCTGAGTATAAAAGCTTGCTAGCAGGAATAAATGCAGCAAATGATGCAGAAGAAATGAAAACAGCCCTGCAAGCGGTTGGAGAATTATGTGGAATCGAAGTCAATGATCTAATGGCAGTTGCCGCCCTTGCTGAAAAACCAACCGATGGCTATCAATCAATCACAACCATAATCGCGGTACTACAGAATGTAGAAATTCAGTTTATCAAAGATATCAATGAAATTAACGATGAAGGCGAGATGCGGGCTAAGCTGCTGTTGCTGGACGATGAAGAATATGAAGTATTAGAAGAAACCCAGCAGAAAG
>CAZEYH010000148.1:0-1863 GCA_964515895.1 uncultured Clostridiaceae bacterium
CAGAAAATATTCAGATATTGCATGGATTAAGAGCTATAGCTATAAACCCGTTATAATTGGCGAATTAGCAAATTATATTTCTCAAATGGATATAATATTCAATACTGTACCGGCATTGATTTTAAATGAAGAATTACTAAAAAAAATTAACAAGGATACTCTTATAATAGACCTGGCGTCTAAACCGGGTGGTGTTGATTTCGAAAAAGCAAATCTTATGAATTTAAAGGTGAAGTGGGCGTTATCACTGCCCGGAAAAGTGGCTCCTATTACTGCGGCAAAATTTATCAAAGACACTATTTACAATATTTTGGAGGAATTGGGGGTGTAAAAAATGCTTCTAAATAAAATTAGAGTAGGATTTGCTGTAACAGGTTCATTTTGTAAAGTAGATGATATATTTCCTGAAATCGGAAAACTTGTAAATGAAGGAGCGGAAGTATTTCCGATAATATCAGATTCTATTGATAAATATGATACTAGATTTGGCAGAGCAAATGATACAAAAATGAAATTAGAGGGATTAACAGGAAAGAAAATAATATCAACTTTTGTAGAAGCAGAACCCATAGGGCCTAAATCATTACTGGATATTCTGGTTGTTGCCCCATGTACGGGAAATACTTTGGGGAAAATAGCCAATGGTATTACAGATAATACCGTAACTATGGCAATAAAGGCACATTTAAGGAATCAGAAGCCGATAGTCATTGCAGTATCAACAAATGATGGGCTTGGCGCTAATGCTAAAAACCTTGGTATGCTAATAAATACAAAAAATATATATTTTGTACCTTTTGGCCAGGACGATCCGATAAAGAAATGTAACTCTTTAGTATCTAAAATGGACATGATAATGCCTACTATTATGGAAGCACTGCAAGGCAAACAGATACAACCGGTCTTGATATAACCAGTACTAACATAACCAGTACTGATACAACTGGCACTAATATCCGGCACTAATATAATGTAAAAACAAGAAGTAAAGATACGTTTTTCTAGGAAGCAACAGAGCATTTCTTCTGCTTCCTTTTTCTATAATGATCTTAAAATCCCAAATAATTGATAATGTTTTTTGTGCTTTGATATAATTATTTTACTTTGATATAATTATTTTATCCGTTTATTATATAATGCGGTGTCAGGACTTTGAAGTTTAAGAAAAAGTTGTGTTTCAGCGGAAACCAGATAAGCAAAGTGAAGGAGGTGAAACGTAATGGAAAGAGAGAACCGATTGGCTGTTATAGGTATTGCTGTAAGTAACCGTGAAGAGACAGCTTCTATGGTTAATGAAATTTTAAGTGATTTTGGGAACATTATTGTTGGAAGAATGGGAATACCATACAAAGACAAGGGAATTTCCATAATATCAATAATAATAGATGGAACTAATGATGAAGTTGGTGCTATAACTGGAAAATTGGGTAATATTAAAGGTATAAAGGTAAAAGTTGCGATTCTTGTATAGTATGGATAGAAAGGCAATTATATCAAAAGATAATAATAATGGAAAAAGGGTGATTTACATGAAAAAGCCAAACACAAAACTTATTACCAGAACAGCAATAATGCTTGCTTTAACCATTGTTTTTCAAGCGCTGGGGAGGTATACTAATCTGGGACCAAATAGTAATTTCGTTGTAGGTCCCTTGGTTAATGCCTGCCTTTTGATTGCAACAGCAGCAGCAGGTTTATGGGGCGGAGCGATAGTGTCAATTGTATCACCTTTCGGTGCAATAATAACAGGAGCTGCTCTACCAATACCTTTTCTTCCCTTTATCGCTTTAGGAAACCTGTTGTTTGTAGTTACTTTTTACTACGCAGTGAAAAGCAGTAAACTTAAACCTTATTTTAAGAATG
>CAZEYH010000148.1:1963-6434 GCA_964515895.1 uncultured Clostridiaceae bacterium
GTTACTTTTTACTACGCAGTGAAAAGCAGTAAACTTAAACCTTATTTTAAGAATGCAGGTAAATATATTGGAATATTAATTGGTGCAATTTTGAAATTCCTATTTCTTTACGCATCAGTAGCAACATTCTTAAGTTTTTATAATGTACCACCAAAACTATATAATGTTATGTATTTTACATTCAGTTGGCCTCAGCTAGTCACAGCAATTGTAGGAGGGGCAATTGCATTAGTAGTGATAAAAGCACTCGAACGGAATAAGATTGTTAAAACTGAATAATATTACTGAATAGTATTACTGATACTTAATTTTAAGTAGACTTAAACCCTATGTATTATCTTACCTTGTTACAGCATATTATATATTAGATTTCAACGAGATTAGGTGATTTGTAATATATAACAATATAGTTTATCTAGATAATGCTGCAACCTCATTTCCAAAGCCATATAAGGTTTGTGAAGCAATTGACAAGTGCTTAAAGTATTACTGTGCCAATCCTGGAAGAAGTGGGCATCAAATGTCAATTGATTCGGGAATGGTTGTATATAAGACAAGGGATGCTATTAGCAAGTTTTTTAACTTTGAAAACCCCTTACAGTTATGTTTCACAAAAAATGCTACTGAAGCACTAAATATTGCCTTAAAAGGGACATTCAGACCAAATACTCATGTGATAACAACAAGTATGGAACATAATTCTGTATTAAGACCTTTAAAATATTTAGAAAAGTATCATGGGGTAGAAGTTAGCATTGTTTATGGAAACAGTTTTGGAGAAATTGACCCTGACGCAATAAGAAAATGCATAAAAAGCAATACTGCTTTAATTGTAGCAACTTTATCTTCAAATGTAAATGGAACTATACTTCCTATTGAGGAAATTGGGAGAATTTCAAAAGAATACGGTATCTTATTTCTACTTGATGCAGCTCAAGGAGCAGGAACTATTGACATTGATGTTAAAAAGATGAATATTGATTTGCTTGCATTTCCTGGACATAAGGGATTGTTAGGGCCTCAGGGGACAGGTGGTCTTTATATAAATGAAAATATCAAGATAAATCCTCTTTTACATGGTGGCACCGGAAGCAATTCAAAAGTCTTTGACCAACCTGAAATGATGCCTGACTTGCTAGAAAGTGGCACATTAAATTTACCAGGTATAGCAGGACTTAACAGAGGAATAGATTTTATCAACAAGGTAGGATTATTAAATCTAGGATTTTATAAACAAATGCTTTTGGAAAGGCTTTATGAAGGTGTAATGGAAATTAGAGGTATTAAATTATATAGCCTTATTAGGAGAAAGAAAAACTCAGGTATACTGGCTATAAATATTGCTGATTTTGACTCTTCAGAGATTGTCGATATTCTAAACAGACAATATGGAATAGCAGTAAGAGGCGGTTTTCATTGCGCTCCCCTTGCCCATGAAACATTAGGGACTGGAGTTCATGGGATTGTTCGTTTTAGTTTAGGATGTTTTAATACAATAGAAGAAATAGACTATACTATTAAAGCACTAAGAAAAATTTGTCACCAAATCTTTAAAAGCAGGACATAAATGGGGCATATATAGGACATAGAATAAATTGTGCATAATGTATAAATAAGATTAATGATTTTTAGTGGCGGGCTTGCATGGTAAAAATATAGTAAAGGTGGTACCTTTTCCAATTTCACTTTCAACACTTATTTTACCGTTGTGTTCTTTAATGATTCTATAACTAGTGCTCAATCCTAAACCTGTCCCGTATTCCTTTGTAGTATAAAAGGGTTTGCAAAGTTTAGGTAAATCTTCTTTAGGTAATCCCTTTCCGTTGTCCGATATCTTAAGTATCATTTCATGTTTAGAATAGGATAAAGATGTAGATATGACAAGCAATGGTGAACTAGTTTCATCCATTGCTTCTATTGCATTTTTGACCATATTTAGAATCACCTGTTTGATTTGGAACTCATCAGCATACACAGGTTTTTCATGTTCAGTAAGATGTAATTCTAGCTTAACACCTTTAATAAAAGATGGGCTCTCTAACATATATTTTACTGATAATATAATTTCGTTTAAGAAAACCTTATTAAATTTTTGAGGTGTTGGCTTTGAAAAAGCCAGAAATTCAGTTATTATCTTGTTTACTTCATTAGTAATCTCTTCAATCCTTTTCGTATAGTTCTTTACATAATCATTATCTGATTTAAGATGAATCAGTTGGCAATATCCCTTTATAGATGCCAGCATATTTTTTGTTTCATGCACGATCCCGGAACCCAGTTGTCCAATAATAGCAAGTTTCTCCTGGTGCTGAATATTTTGTTGTTCTTCTTTCAATATGGTGATATCTGAACCTGTTATAATAAAGCCGTTGCTTTTATTACCCACATCTTTAACAGGTGAAATTCGAAATATAATATGCTTTTCTTCTCCATCTATAGAATTTATCATTACTTCACGAGTTTTAAAACTACTATTTATATATTTTTCTTTTATGGATGTCACATTTAAAAAACTTAAGTTTAAAGCCTTGTAAAGCTGCTTTAATGTCATGCCAATAGCATTACCCGGTTTTATTCCTGTTACTTCATGAAACAATCTATTACAAGAAACAACTTTACTATTTTTATCAACTATAAGTACAAAACTATTAATAGAATTTATAATATAATTAGCCTGCAGCTTAACATTTTCAATCTCAAGTGTATTTCCGTTATCAATACTTTTGTTTATGTCTATTTCATTGTCCATATAAAATGCTTTAAAAAAGCAAAAATAAGAAATGGTTTTTAGTAAATATCCCAGTATAAAGAAATAGGAAATATTAAACATATGGAGAGTAAAACAGATTGAGTTAGCTAAGGAAGTCAGTAATCCTAAAAGGATATAGTGATAATATGACACTTTCAAATATTTAAGATTCTTGATTTTCTTGATTATTATATATATACAGAAACAAAATAAACTAATACTTAAACTATTAGTTATCATATATATCAGAGATGAATGTTTTCCAGATGTTATTATAAAATCATATGTTAAATAAGGAAATATTACAGGAAATAAATAAATAGTTAAAGATATTATTGTGGAAATAAATAATGTAATGATTAAATGATTAAGTCTTTTTAATCTAAAATGCAAAGTTCCGGATAAACTTACAAATAATATTATTGCCTTAATTAATCTACTAATCAATTCATAATTATTTTTTAAGTCTTTATATAAAGAAGATCTAAAACCTATTTCAGAGTAGAAACATAAAAACAATACACTATTAATCAAAATAATCAGAAAGCCAAAGCTAATATAATTTGTATTTAGATTGTTTGTATTATAATTGTACCACGCTGTTATAAATATTAAAGATAATAGAATTATACTAATTATGTCAAAAGCTAATATGCAATAATTAAGAACATTATATCGAGATGTTATTAGATGAAACAGAAGAGAAAGTAATAAACTGCTTATAAATATAAGTACATAGCGTACTGCCTTACTATGTGTTGCAATGCTAGTTGAAACACTAGTTGAAATACTAGATAATAAATTTCTATCCCTAACTGTTTGCAACAAACATAACACCAGCCTTTAATATTCTGATGCAAAAATATAGTATAATATTCAAATTGAAGTACTTAATAAAATTATATTGTAGTTACCAACTAATTACAAGGGTTTTCGTTATACAAAATTTATAATATTACGATTCTTATTGACACAATAAGTTATTATAAGAGTTTATTAAGCAAATTTTTAAAGTTATTTAAGCAAAATAATTTTAAAAATAAAATATTTCTAAAAAAAATTTTAGTCATTTTACTTTACAACCTGGGGCACACCCAAATTTTAAAATCTTTCCTTTACATTTTACATATCCTATGCTATAATTTAAAAGCGCAACGGGGTGTAGCTCAGTTTGGCTAGAGTGCTTGCTTGGGGTGCAAGAGGTCGCTGGTTCAAGTCCAGTCACTCCGACCATAAAACCCTGAAATCATCGGATTTCAGGGTTTTCCATAATTCTTACCTAAGATAACAAAGCACAAATGATGCCTTTGTAAACATTATTCATTTACGATAGATATTTCTTATTCGCACTAAACTTGTTCTATTTTTAGATTGCTTTATTTATGCTAATAATATAATAAAGACATATTCATCTAAAGAGGTGTATGTATGGAAAAAGAACTTATCGAATGCTGTTCACTAATGATAAAGCTGTTAGATAGGCTTCTGGAGCAAGGTAAGATCACAGAAAAAGAGCATGAAAAACACGTCACACTAAAGAAAGAGTTTTTAGATCTCATTGCTTTGATTCCTAACCATAATGTGGATTTTCCCAATAAAGTATAAAAAAGGCCTTCAAAATATGCCTTGAAAGCCTTTTTAAGTTAGAGCTCTTATACCTTTTCAAAACAAGCTTTATTAAAAATATGGCTACGCTTTCAGTAGTGCTTAATATCCTGCCCC
>CAZEYH010000149.1:0-6411 GCA_964515895.1 uncultured Clostridiaceae bacterium
TAAGCGATGGAGTTTTTTGATTGTAATGCTTTTTATGGTTATGATGTAAGAAATACGATGATATGCCCTATAAATACTATTGATGAATTAAACTGTGAAATGAAACAAGCAGGTGTTTCCAAGGCTATGGTGAGTCGTATAGAGCAACTTATAGCCGGTACACCGACCGCAAATGATATACTAGCCGATGATGTTTCCAATTATCAAAATATGTATGGAATATGGGGACTTCTTCCTTCCCATACACATGAAATACCTGAAGGAGAACTGATGCTATCCGCTATGAAGAAAAATAGAATTTTTGGATGGCGCCTTATCCCAAATATCGGCAGGTATCTAATTAAAGATTTTGTATTAAAGGATTGGTTCAAACTTGCTATAGATAGGAAGATTCCAATTTTTATTAATACAGCTCATGGAACCGGTCTTGAATCTATAGCAGATATAATGAAGCAATTTCCTGATCTAACGGTTGTGATAACATATCCGCAAATATGGCCAAACGACAGGTATTTAAGGCCATTTGTAGCTGAGTATCCGAATGTTTATCTGGATTTGTCTTATTGTATAACCGATGGGGGTATTGAATCTTTTGTTAAAGAATACGGAGCAAATAGACTTCTTTATGGAAGCGGGTTTCCATATTGTTATTTTGGAGCCAATATGTTAATGATAAAACATGCAGATATTTCACAAGATGATAAAACTGCAATTGCTGAAGGAAATATGACTAGAATCATAGAGGAGGTTTTGTTATGATTAATTCAAAATCAAAACTTGCTCAGGAATTTTGGGAAAAGGGGAAATTACCCAATTGTCCCATACTTGATTTCCATGCACATATGGGGGATGACGGAGGTATATTCCTACCTAAAAGAACACCTGAAGCAATGATAGATACTATGGACAACTGTAATACTCTACTTACATGTTTTAGCGGACATGAAGCTCTCTTTATGCCCACAATTGGTAAGAAATTGGATATTGATGCTGCTGTGAAATATCCGAATAAATTTAAAACATATTTCACTGTTGTAAGTCGTTATCTTGACTATGATAATGACATTAAACTAATGGAAGAATATCCGAATGTTTTTGTAGGTTTTAAGTTTCTGTGTGATTACTATGCAGTTCCATTAAGCGATCCCGTGCATGATAAATATTGGGAATACGCTAATGATAATCATCTTTTGGTATTGTCACATACATGGGGAGGCAGTAGATATAATGGGTGTGAAGAAGCAGAAAAAATATTAAATAAGTATACAGACCTGGTTCTCATTGCAGGTCATTCATTCCATGGTGAATGGGATAGGGCTGTAGAACTTGTAAAAAAATACCCGAATTTATATCTTGAACTTACTGCTGTCTTAGATGACAGAGGACCTTTGGATATGTTTGTTAAAGAAATCGGTTCTGAAAGGATTCTCTTTGGAACGGATCTCCCCTGGTTCTCAACACATCATGGAATTGGAGCTGTGCTTTCAGCCAATATGACAGATGAGGATAGAAGGAATATTTTCTATCGCAATGGAGCTAGGTTATTACAGCGTTTTTCATGGTTTTCATCAATCTGGGACGACAGTGTACAATAATATTGTCCTATGACCTTTATGTTTTAGTTTAGTAATCATATTAGTTTAATGATCATAAATAATAATTATAATTGTTATTTATAGACTATAGTAAATTAAATTGAAAGGGGTGACAAATCCTGCTGATATTACTACTTTATCTGGTCCATAAAGTGCAAAAATCATATTGTTAAGATTTTTTATCAAGCAGGAATAAATATGGGAAAAGCTAAATTTGCGTATACAGTATGGCAATGGGGTACTGATAATAAAGAACAATTTGTACAGGCACTAAAAGATATAACAGAAGCCGGATATGAATATTTTGAAAGTGTAAAAGCTGCTATAAATGTTTTTGATCACGATGCCTCTCCTTTTTTAGCACTTTGTAAAGAATATGGTGTTAAGCCAAATGGATTTTACTTTCATCTTAATGGAAAATGGGATAATGATGTTGAGGACGTTAAGAAAAAATTACCGTTCATGGCAGCATGTGATATACATCGTATGAATGTTCAGGCAACAGGTGTAGTTGGAAGGCCTGCTACACAAGAAGAATTGGATTATGATTTAAAAGCTATTAACGCTATTGCTGAATTAGCTAAAGAATTTGATATTATTCCTTGTGTACATCCACATTACAATACTACTGTTATGTACGAAAGCGAAATTGATTTTATAATGCAAAATACTGATCCTGAACTAGTTGCTTTTGGTCCTGATACAGCGCATCTAACTGCCGGCAAATGCAATCCGGTAAAGGTTATAAAAAAATACGCCGACCGTGTTAAGTTCACTCATCTTAAAGATATAACAGCTGAAGGAATTGAAGCTGCCGGTATGCAGGCGGGTGTAGAAGTTTATACTAATTTCCGTGAATTAGGCGAAGGAATAGTAGATTTCCCATCAATATTTAAAATATTAGATGACGTAGGTTACGATGGCTTCTTAACTGCTGAACTGGATAGAAGTCGTTTCGGAAACAAAGAAAGTGCCATTATGTCAATGAAGTACCTTAAAGCTAATTATAAACAAGATTAAGTAATACAAACAAGAGAAATTAAAAGCAAGCACAAGTAAATATAAAAAACTATAAACATGATGTTCATTAGAGAAGAATTTTAAATATTCTTCTTGATTAATTGGGGGTGTAATTAATGTACAGAATGGGCGATGAAGAAATTCGTGCCGTCGAAAGAGTAATAAAAAGCAAGCAGTTATTTAGATTTAGTGAAAATAGTAAAGAAGTAGCAGGCTTTGAAAAAGAATGGGCAGAAAAGATAGGTGTAGACTATTGTCTGGCTTTAACAGGAGGTACTCCTGCACTTATAGCAGCTCTGGTTGGCATGGGAGTTGGTCCCGGCGATGAAGTAATTGTGCCCGGATATACATTTATGGCTACTGCTCTTGCAGTTGTATCTGCAGGTGCAATACCGGTAATTGCAGAGGTAGATGACAGTCTCACAATAGATCCTGATGATGTGGAAAAAAAGATTTCCAAGTACACCAAAGCAATCATACCTGTCCATATGTTGGGACTTCCCAGCAATATGAAGCGAATAATGGAAATAGCCCAAAAGTATAATCTGATGGTATTAGAAGATTGCTGTCAGGCAGATGGAGGAAGTTTTAACGGCAAAAAATTGGGCAGTATAGGAAATGCTGGAGCTTTTAGTTTTAATTATTTCAAAATAATTTCCGCCGGAGAAGGTGGAGCAGTTACAACAAATGACGAGTTGCTCTATCATAGAGCATTAATCTACCATGATGGAGGTACATCATTTAGAAGTCATGCAAGTGAGCTTAAAACACCTATTTTCGCAGGTTCTCAATATCGTTCCAATGAAATCGCCGGAGCAATATTAAGAGTTCAGCTTACACGACTTGATGGTATACTTACAGACCTTAGAAGAGTTAAAAAAGTATTTATGTCATCTCTAGAAGGCTGCAAAAATATTAAATTTATAAGGTCAAATGATATAGAAGGAGATTGCGGCTCCCATGTTGGTTTCATGTTCCAAAGTGAAGAAGCTGCAAGGAAATTTGCAGCAAGTGAAGATGTATGGGGTTCTATCTTAATAGATAGCAAAAAACATGTATACTTCGATTGGGAACCTATTATGAAGAAGAGAGGTGCCCATCATCCTGTGCTTGACCCATTTAAACTTCTACAAAATAGAGATCTTAATATGAACTACTCTTACGATATGTGTCCAAATACTTTGGATATTTTAAGCAGAACAGTTGTTGTAGGTATGAATCCGGATTGGACAGATTGTGACATTGAAAAGAAGGTAGATGCATGTCGCAAAGCTGCAGCATTAGTATAATTCTTATCTTTCATTAAATTTTTGAGGAGAGGTTGTATATATATCCTGTCCTCTCATAATAACATTTATATATTAATGATAAAGATAATAATAAAGAAGATGTTTATAAACTTTATTACTTATTCCTATATTGACTTGGGGTACATTTTACAATTTCTTTGAAAAGACGATTAAATGTTTTAATACTGTTAAATCCTACTTCATAGGCTATATTAGTAATTGTTTGATTTGAACTCCTTAAGAGTGCTTCTGCTTTATCTATTCTCACGTTGTTTAAATACCTAGCAAAGGTTTTACCTGTTGCGTTTTTGAAAAATTTATTAAAATAATGAGGACTAAAGTTTGCAATCTTTGAAACATCCTCAATAGATATAGGATCCTTATAATGAGACTCAATATAATCGAATACTTCCTGCAGTATTCCCATATAACTCATAGTTATATTCTTTTTATTCTCCATTAGCTTAACTTTTGATACAAATGATCTGGCTAGCAAAGTAATTATCTTGTATAGGTTTGATTTGATTGCAAAAGAATAACCTTCTTTTTTCTCCTTATACTCTGATATTATGTCTAAAATAAGTTTTTCTATTTTTCCATGTAACAATTTCAAATCTTCTTGTTTATCATTCCATTTTAATATACTGGGCATTCCTGTATATCGGAATATTGGCATCTTGAATATATCAGTATCCAGATAATGTCCAAACTCAATTACACAGTGTTCACATATAGACTCACTCTCATATCTGTGAACTTCCCCACTTTTTACAATAGCAATATCCTTCTCCTGCATATCATAGGCTTTTGAACCTATTACAAAAGTAATATTTCCCTTAAATAAATAAAGCAGTTCAATTTCATCATGCCAATGATAACCGAAATTATTGCCTTTCCCATGTAATACTATGAAAGGATTATCCCTATTAGTAGTATACTTCTGACATAGTATCGTCATTTTCTATCTTTAGTTTCACCTCACTACAGTTACTTGTTTCGAGATTTTAGCAAAGCTTCATAACTTTTATACATTTTACTATATATGATGATATTTTGAACCAGTTTAATTATATTATATTCGACGTAAGAATGCTTTTCAAGTAATTAGAGTGCATTGGGTGCATATTATAAATTTGACCATTTTAAATTTGAAGAAATATTTTCATCAAATATTTTAAATGCACCCTATAATATAATATTTGCTTTCGTGAACATTTATCCTTTCATCAATAACTCCATAACATACATTTCTAATGCCTCATAATCCCGTTCTTCAACACATTTTTTCTGGTATTCATAGTCGAAGTTTCTTACTTTTTCTTCAAGTATTTTCACTATTTTTAGACTATTTTCTAAGTGTCTATAGCAGACTTCATCCTTCTGTGTTCTCATAGCCTTTACATCAAGACCTATGTACTCACCATTTTTTCCATAATCGTTTTCTACAAGAACTTTTACTTGATTAAATGCTTGTCTCAGGTTTTCAACACCGAAGACCTTATCCTGGTCAAATTTTATACTATTTTGGTCATTTAAATGTACTCCCCACAGTTTTCCAAAAGCTAATCCGAAAGCTATCTCATTTGCCGGATCCAGCCCTGCCAATATTGCATGAGCTGATTCCAGTAATCCTCCGACTCTTGAAGGATCAATTGTAGCAGCTGATACACCCATTACGTGGCCTAAAGTTGGACAAAAACTCCTGTCTATCGGTTCATTTGGTTTGGGTTCTATTAACACTTTTATATTCTTATCATATTCCAGTATTTTGTTTATTACCTCAACTAGCCTTTTCACTCCCTCAACAGGGTTTTTACTTTCATAACACAATGTACCTTCTCTTGCCAGCCATAATACAAGTTTGTCACACTCCAGTTCATTTGCAATATCAATGGATCTATAGGCCCGCCACATTGCAAATTCCCTATCTGCCTTATTATTTGAGGTAAAACCTCCATCTACAGTTCTTGGATCCATCCATAGTCTTGGAGCTACAAATTCAGCTGCCATTCCATTGTTATCAAGAATTTTCTTTACTTCCCTTGCTCTTTCTTTTATTTGCTTATCTGTCAAATCGTTCATATCAGGAACTACGTCATCATCATGAAACTGCACTGCATCAAAGCCTATTTCCTTGAATTTTTCTATTTTTTCTTTAAGCGCAATAGTCTTTCTTACTTCCGGGCCAAAGGCATCTGCTCCTTCATGAACATTCCATGGTCCTATTGAAAACTTGAATTGAGACTTCATAAATATCATACCTCCATTGATAATAGTTTATAATTTTACCCATTGTCTTGTTTTACTGCTCTTCAATATTGTTTCAGTTAACTTAATTAGATAATGGCCTTCTTCAAATGTTGCAAAATCACATGGGTCTTTACCCATTATCTTGTCTTGTGCAATAAATTTATAGAAACTATATACATTATTACGCATTGCATCATTCCACCCTTCAGGATGACCGGCTGCCAGATATGTGTATTCCCTTGCTTCAGGAGTCATAA
>CAZEYH010000150.1:0-3736 GCA_964515895.1 uncultured Clostridiaceae bacterium
GATGATAATGTTTATGATGCAGATTATAAGGTAGTAGATGATGAGGACGAGGATAAGAAATAAGAAGTTTTATGTAGCATATTCTGCAAATACATCAATAAGTTGTTGCAGATTTGATTAATGAAAATATTCTGTAATTGATACAGGGGCGGGTATGTTACCGCCCTTGTAAATTTTTAATATAACTAATATGTTGACATTGTAATATTACTTATTTATATGCTATAATATCTTGGGCGACCGAAAGGTGACAAGGAGATGATGGAATGGCTCAAAAAAAAGATTATTATGAAGTCCTTGGAATAGATAGAAATGCACAAGAAGAAGATATTAAAAAAGCATACAGAAGACTTGCAAAAAAATACCATCCTGATGTAAATCCGGGTGATAATAACGCTGAATCAAAATTCAAAGAAATTAATGAAGCATATGAGATATTAAGCGATCCACAAAAGAAAGCCAGATACGATAAATTTGGTCATTCAGCATTTGAACAAGGTGGTTTTGATGGTTTTGGCGGGTTTGGAGATTTTGATTTTGGTGGAATCGGTGATATTTTCGAGAGCTTTTTTGGCGGTTCCGGTTTTAGCAGAAGATCTTCAAGAAGTAAAACTGGACCTCAACGAGGGGCAGATCTTAAGCACCGTGTAGATATTTCCTTTGAGGAAGCTGCCTTTGGAACAGAAAAAGAGATATCGTTGAACCGGATGGAGGTATGTCAAACTTGTCAGGGTTCAGGTACAAAGCCGGGAACTGGTGTCGAAACATGTAAGCATTGTAGTGGTACAGGGCAGATACAGTACAGTCAAAGTACACCTTTTGGACATTTTGTTAATGTTAAAACATGTGATGTGTGTGGAGGAGAAGGGAAAATTATTACTAACCCATGTCAGAGTTGTGGAGGTAATGGCAGAGTAAGAAAGAAAGTGACAATTAAGGTTAAAATACCGGAAGGTATTGATAACGGTCAGACAATATCCTTGCGTGGTGAAGGGGAACCTGGTTTAAGGGGAGGACCTCCGGGAAATTTATACATCGAAGTAAGGGTTAGACCACATCCATTATTTATACGAAAAGGCAATGATTTAATTTGTGAAATGCCTATAACATTTGTACAAAGTGCTCTTGGTGGTGAACTAGAAGTACCTACTCTAGAAGGTAAGATTAAATATAATATACCTGAAGGTACCCAAACCGGAACAGTGTTTAAGTTGAGAGGTAAAGGAATCCCTTATATCAGAGGAACCGGTAGAGGGGACCTGCTTTTTAAAGTAAATATAGAAGTTCCGAAAAGATTGAATGAAAAACAAAAGGAGTTATTAAGAGAATTTGCTGCTATAAGTGGTGATGATGTATATGAGCAGAGGAGAACATTTTTTGACAAAATGAAGAATGCTCTTGGGTTCTAGAGGCGGGAAGTTAGAAGAGCAGAGAACAGAAAACAGAGGACAGGGGTCGGAAGAACTTAACCAGATAATGGGTTCGAGTGTAATAGGTTTTATATACAAGTTCAAAACCCTAAGAAATGAGCAATAATAAGCTGGAGAAAGGGAATATATAATAAAGATGAAGTGGTATGAAGTAAGAGTAAGTGCAAAAAGAGAAGCTTATGATGCTATATCTGATATGATAATGTCAATTGGTGCTAATGGTGTTGTTATAGATGATCCTAAGGGTATACTTGAGGAAATTACCAGTGTAGATGTTCCTGATTACTTTTACGACTATATTGAAGAGGATATTTTAAAAAAGACTTATAATAATGAGATGGTAACTATAAAGGGATACTTCCCTGAAACAAAAAATGTAGATGAATTAATCAGGTTAATTAGCGATAAGATATCAGGTATTTCAAAGTATATTGAAATAGGTAAGGTAAAAATTGAATATTCTGAGCTTTATGAAGACGATTGGGCTAATAACTGGAAAGCGTATTATAAGCCTTTTAATATAACTGATAATGTAATAATAAAGCCAACTTGGGAAGATTATACTATTAATGAAGATAATATCATAATTGAGATGGATCCCGGTATGGCTTTTGGCACAGGTACACATGAAACTACAAGAATGTGTGCTCAATTGTTGGAGAAATTCATTGAAAGTGGAGATAATGTAATTGATGTGGGTTCAGGCTCGGGTATACTTTCCATTATTTCTGCAAAGCTTGGAGCAAGAAACATAATAGCTCTGGACATTGATGAAGAGGCGGTAAGTGCTACTAAGAACAATTGTAGGATAAATGGTGTATGTAATAAGGTTAAGGTTTTGGAAGGAACCTTGAACTCTTCTGACAGTCTTGAAAAACATTTTGATTACCAAAAGGCTGATGTAGTAGTTGCAAACATAATAGCTGATGTTATAATTAATTTATGTGAAGCAGTAAGACTTTATGTGAAAAAAAAGGGTTTATTAATAGCTTCAGGCATTATAAAAGACAAGAAAAATACCGTGATTTCTAAGTATCTTGATAATGGCTTCCAGTGTAAACAGATAGTTGAAGAAGGAGAATGGGTGGCGATTGTATTTATATGTCCAGGTTCTTTATAAGTGATGAGGATGTTTTTGAAGATAGTATTGTTATTAAAGGTGAAGATGTAAATCATATAAAAAATGTTCTTCGATGCCGGGTTGGTGATATGTTAATTTTAAGCAATGGAAAAGGCATTGATTTTCAGGTGCGAATTGATGAGCTTCAGCAAGAGCAGATTATTACAAAAATAGAAAACATATCAAAATCGAAAACAGAACCACCTTTGGATATTATTCTTTTTCAAGGCATACCCAAGGGTGATAAAATGGATTTTATTATACAAAAGAGCGTAGAGCTTGGTGTAAAAAGAATAATACCTGTAATAACTGAAAGAACTATTTTAAGATTTAACAGTGAAAAAGATAAAGCAAAGAAAACTTTAAGGTGGCAGAAAATAGCCCTTGAAGCGGCTAAACAATGTAATAGAGGTATTATTCCCCAAGTTGATATTCCAATGAATTTTAAGGATACTATGAAATTATTTGGAGATATGGATTTTATTCTAATACCCTACGAAAGAGAAAAATACCTAAAACTTGGAAATTTTATTGAAAAAATAAAAACCGATGGAATTGAAATAAAAGCTGTTGGTCTAATTATTGGACCGGAAGGTGGCTTTTCGGAAGATGAAGTTGATGAAGCGGTTAACCACAGTGCAAGAAGTGTTACATTAGGACCAAGGATTTTAAGAACAGAAACTGCAGGGTTAGTAGTTTTGGCAATCCTAATGTATGAACTTGGGGATATTGGTAATTTCTAAGATAATTTAAACTCCTAAACTCTAAGTAAATTTACAGATTCAATTTCAGCGTATTGACACTGAATGGGTTTTGTACTAAAATCGAGTATACACTAGGAAACAGGAAAAAGCATATAATATTTATAAAAAAACCTTTAAATTGCCAAGAATTATGGTATAATACATATCAACAGATTAAGTTGTCTATTATTATATTGTAAACAATAATTATGTGATTTGATGTTTATTATAAATCATCTGCTGGTTACAGTAGTTGAAGGAAGGTTAATAGGGAAGCATAATAAGCTCTGTACTGTTGTAGAGCTTATTAATATTGTTAAATAATAAGGGGAAACTAACATGATACGAAGTATGACAGGATATGGCAGAGGTGAGGCTCAGAAAGGTGGAAAATCATTTGCTGTCGAGATAAAAACTGTAAATCATAGATATAGTGATATATC
>CAZEYH010000150.1:3836-6395 GCA_964515895.1 uncultured Clostridiaceae bacterium
GAAAATCATTTGCTGTCGAGATAAAAACTGTAAATCATAGATATAGTGATATATCAATAAGGATGCCCAAGCAAGTATCTTTTTTGGAAGAAAGAGTAAGGGCAACAGTTAACAAGTTTTTGTCAAGGGGAAAGGCTGAAATTTCTATTGTATATGAAAATTATAGTGAAGATAAGAAGAGTGCAATAATTGATGAGGGGTTAGCTAAAGCATATATCGAAGCAGCAGAGCTATTAAGAGACAAATTTGACATAAAGGATGATATTACTGTTTCTTTAATAATTAAATTTCCTGATGTTATAAAGCTGAAAAATGCAGAAGAAGATGAGGAAGAATTATGGGAACTGTTGGAAACAGCCTTGAATGCAGCAATTGAGTCTCTTATAAGTATGAGAGAAATAGAGGGTAAGAAGCTAAAGTATGACCTTCTTTTGAAGGGAGAATTTATTGCCCAAAAGCTACAAGAGATTAAAAAGCGTGCTCCTGAAGTGGTAAAGGAATATAAAGTCAGATTAGAAAATAAAATAAATGAAATAATGGATCAAAAGTTTGTAGATAAAAATCGTATTTCTATGGAAGTAGCATTATTCGCTGATAGGTGTAGTATCGATGAAGAGATTGTAAGGTTAGAAAGTCATGTTGCTCAGATGCGAGATACTCTTAAACTACAAGAACCTGTAGGAAGGAAACTAGATTTTTTAATACAAGAAATGATAAGAGAAGCAAATACTATTGGTTCTAAAGCAAATGATTTGGTAATAATAAAAGAAGTCCTAGAAATTAAAAGTGAAATTGAAAAACTAAGAGAACAAATTCAAAATATAGAGTAATATTTACAGGGAGGTTTTTATTGATGAAGCTGATTAATATTGGTTTTGGGAATATCGTTTCAGCGAATAGGCTTATTGCAATAGTAAGTCCTGAATCAGCGCCTATAAAAAGAATAATACAGGAGGCAAGGGACAGAGGAATGCTGATAGATGCAACTTATGGAAGACGTACAAGAGCTGTCATAATAACAGATAGTGATCATATTATACTTTCTGCTGTTCAGCCGGAAACTGTTGCTCATAGGTTAAGTAATAAGAGTACTGTAGATATCAGTATTGATGAAAATGAATTATTGGAGGAGTAACACATAATTACTATGAAATATAGCAGTTTATTAATAGTTATATCAGGTCCTTCGGGTACAGGAAAAGGAACTGTGATTAAAGCACTAAATGAAACAAATAAAAATATGAAAGTTCTACCTTCTGTTACTACAAGGAGCCCTAGGAAAGGTGAAAAAGAAGGTCATAGTTATTACTTCAGCACAAAAGAAGAGTTTAAGAAAATGATAGAGAAAGATGAATTTGTAGAATGGGTTGAATATTGTGGTAACTATTACGGAACTCTCAGAAAACAATTAGATGACTCCTTGGAGTCAGGCACCGATACAGTGTTAGAAAAAGAAGTAAAAGGTGCTATTAAAATCAAAGAACAGTATCCTGAATGTGTATCTATTTTTTTGCTTCCACCTAATTTTGAGGAATTGAAAAGAAGAATAGAAGGAAGAGGCACTGAAGATGCTTCGATAATTGAAAAAAGACTAAATATAGCATTAGACGAAATATCCTATATAAATAAATATGATTATGTTATAATAAACGACTGCATTGAAAGTACAGTAAAATCTATATGCTGTATTATTAAAGCAGAAAAATTAAAAACTGAAAGAAATCTTGATGCTTTAAAAGGAATTGTTTTGTAAATAGGAGGGTGGAGTTTATGATATTTCCTTCATTAAGTGATTTAATGAAAAATGTAGATAGCAAGTATACTCTTGCGGTAACTGTTGCAAAAAGGGCTCGTCAACTAACTGATGGAGCAACAAAACTTGTAAATAATAATTCGGATAAACCGGTTACAATTGCAATACATGAAGTTCATGAAGGAAGAATTACATATTCACGTAATAAAGAGGGGATAAAATAGAGTTAATAGTAAAAGGAGAGGATATGTTAAAAGGGAAAACAATAGTAGTTGGAGTATGTGGTGGTATTGCGGCGTATAAAGTTGTAGAGGTAGTTAGCCGTTTATGCAAAAATAATGCTCAGGTTCATGTTATAATGACAGAAAATGCTGCTAAGTTTGTATCTAGCCTTACTTTTCAAACTATGTCCAGAAATCCTGTAGTGAAGGATATGTTTGAAATTCCGAATAAATGGGACATACAGCATGTTTCATTAGCACAAAAAGCTGATCTTTTTATAGTTGCACCTGCAACTGCCAATATAATAGGAAAGATAGCATCCGGGATAGCAGATGATATGCTTACGACAACTATTATGGCTACTAAGGCACCAGTACTTATTGTTCCGGCC
Source organism: uncultured Clostridiaceae bacterium (assembly GCA_964515895.1). Lineage (GTDB taxonomy): Bacteria > Bacillota > Clostridia > Acetivibrionales > DUMC01 > CAZEYH01. The sequence goes on from CAZEYH010000150.1 coordinate 6,203, forward strand.
ATGAATAATGCAATGTATGAAAATACCATATTGAGAGAAAATGTTACAAAACTGGAAAAGCACGGATATTTACTAATGGAAGCTGAGGAAGGATTAATGGCATGTGGAACTTCAGGCAAAGGGCGATTGCCTGAACCGGAGGCTATAGTGGAAAATGTAATTAATATTCTTGGTGATAATAAGGACATGCGAG
>CAZEYH010000151.1:0-6368 GCA_964515895.1 uncultured Clostridiaceae bacterium
GGTCAGCCAGTTGTAGGCGCGACTGTAGTGGTGAAAGGTACTTCAGTTGGTACCGCAACACAATTAGATGGGGATTATGTACTCAATGTCCCAGCAGATGCCGAGGCCTTAATTTTTGCTTTTATTGGAATGAAAAGCCAAGAGGTAGTTATTGGCGATCAGACTGTAATAAATGTTGAACTTTTAAGTGATGCTATCGCTGTAGATGAGGTTATTGTTGTAGCTTATGGTACATCAACTAAGGGGTCATTTACTGGTTCAGCAGCTGTTATGAGTACTGAAAAGATTGAAAAACGTCAAGTATCTAACGTTTCAGAAGCTCTTTCTGGTGCGATGGCAGGTGTTCAAGTTCTAAGCGATAACGGTCAGCCAGGTACTTCTGCAACAGTTCGTATTCGTGGAGTTGGTTCTATTAATGCAAGAATGGATCCTCTATATGTTGTAGATGGTATTCCTTATGATGGTGATTTATCATCTATAAACTCAGCAGATATAGAGTCTATGACTGTATTGAAAGATGCTGCATCAACTGCGCTATATGGTGCTCGTGGAGCAAATGGTATTATTATGATTACAACTAAAAAAGGTAAATCTGGTGATGCTGTTGTTAATTTAGACGTTAAAGTTGGTGTTAATTCTCGTTCAGTTAAAAACTATGATGTTTTAACTAGTCCAAAAAATTATTTAGAAAAGACATACGAAGCTATCTATAATTCTGGAGTATATGAGTTAGGTCTAGACCATTATGGTGCTAGTGACTATGCAAATAGTACAATCCACTCAAGGTCAGCTGGAGGAGTAGGATATAGAATTTATGACTATCCTGCAGGTGAACTTTTAATTGGTCGTAATGGTCAATTAAATCCAAATGCTACTTTAGGATATTCTGATGGTACATACTACTATACACCTGATAATTGGGCAGATGAAACATTCCAAAATAATTTAAGAGAGGAGTATAACCTATCTATTTCAAAAGGAAATGATGATCAATCTCTTTATTTCTCATTTGGATATTTGAATGATGAGGGTATTGTTTCAAACTCTGGTTTTGAGCGTTATAGCGGTCGTTTAAAAGGTGACCAAAAAGTAAAAAGTTGGTTAAGTGTGGGTGCTAATGCTAGTTTTAATCATAGTAATAGTACTTATCCAGGAGAGCAAATTACAACTAACTCAAGTGGTAACGCTTTCTTTATCGCTAACTATATTGCTCCAATTTATCCTATATATGTAAGAGATGCTGAAGGAGCTATAATGGATATCAATGGTCGTAGAGCTTACGATTATGGTGATGGACAAAGCACAAACTTAAGTCGTAGTTTTATGTCTATTGCTAACCCAGCTGGAGATTTATTATATGATAAAACTAACTATATAAAAAATGCTTTTAATAGTACTTGGTATGCAGAAGTATCTCCAATTGATGGTTTAAAGATTACAGCAAGATATGGTTTAAATGTTGATGATACTAAATATAACAATTTAGGTAACGCTTATATGGGACAAAGCGCTTCTTATGGCGGTACAGCTTATCAATTACACCTTAGAGATATAGGTTTTAACCAACAATATATTGGTACATATCAATTTAAAATAGATGATATTCATAACTTTGACATCACTGCAGGTTATGATGGTTATACATTGAGCTTGGAAGAGCTTTATGCTTCTGGTCAAAATTTATATAACCCAGAGAGTTATTATATAAGTAATGCCATTGACAATTTAAGAGGTGGTGGTATACTTAATAAATATGCAACAGAAGGTATTATCTCTAGAGTTAACTACTCTTTAAATGATATCTATTTTGCAAACATATCATTTAGACGTGATGCTTCTTCAAGGTTTCATCCAGATAATAGATGGGGTAACTTCTGGTCAGCAAGTGCTGCATGGTTAATTAGTTCAGAAGATTTTATGTCAGATTATGATTGGATTGATATGTTAAAGCTAAAAGCATCTTATGGTGAGCAAGGAAACGATAATGTAAGCTCTGGTACTACAGAAAATTATTATCCTTGGCAAGACCAGTATAAAATGACAGGTGCAGATGGCGTATTCTCTGATGGTACTTTAGAGTACAAAGGTAATCCTGATTTAACTTGGGAGACTTCTGTTTCTTATAACGCAGGTATTGATTTTGCACTTTTTAGAAACAAAGTGATTGGATCATTAGAATATTATGGTCGTAAATCAGTAGATATGTTATATAATAAGCCTGTGGCTGCAAGTAATGGATATACATCAATGCCAGTGAATGTTGGATCAATGACCAACTCAGGAGTTGAGCTAGATTTTACATATAATATTCTGAAAACAAGAGATATTAACTGGGACTTTTTTGGTAATATATCATTAATAAGCAATAAAATTAATGAGCTCCATAAAGACTTAAATGGTAAAATGATTGATGGTACTCGAATCTATGAAGAGGGACACTCTATGTATAGAATGTATTTAGTAGAATATGCTGGTGTTGATGAAAATACAGGTGAAGCACTTTATTGGATAGGTGGTTCTGATGCAGATGGATATCATCGTTATTTTGAAAAAACAGCTGATTATTCAATCGCTCAAAATAGAAAAGTACCAACACGAAGCATGCTTCCAAATGCTTATGGTGGATTTGGAACAAATGTAACAGCTTATGGTTTCGATGCATCAATACAGATGGCATATCAGCTTGGTGGACAGATATATGATAGTGGTTATGCTAGATTAATGCACAGTGGAACAGGTTCTTATGCAGGAACAAACTGGCATAAAGATATTTATAAAGCTTGGACAGAGGATAATAGAAATACTGATGTGCCAAGAGTTAATGCTAACGAAAAGCATATAGCAAACTCAACATCAACTCGTTTTCTTACTAGTTCAGATTATTTAAGCATAAATAATATAACAGTTGGATATTCACTTCCAAAAACCTTGGTAAAACAAGTAAGTATCGAGAAGTTGAGAATTTATGTTGCTGCAGATAATGTTGCACTGTTTTCAGCAAGACGTGGCTTAGATCCAAGACAAAGTTTTGTCTCTGCAACTACAGCTCGTTATACACCTATCAGAACGATATCTGGTGGAATTAACTTAACGTTTTAATTTTTAAAATTGTTAGAAAAATGAAAATATTAAAATATATATCAATATTCACTTTAGTGCTGATTTTGTTTAGTAGTTGTGAAGATAATCTAAACACTTTGCCTGAAGGAAATAAAATTACCACTTCGCAAAAAGAAGATGTGGCTGGAAAAGATCCAAAGAAAGCGGAAGCTGGCGTAAATGCTATCTTCTCTCAGTTAAATGCATATCAACCTAATTATACTGCTTTAGGAGTAGGAAGGCATAATGATTTTGGGTATCCATCAATAATGTTGTTTGCTGATGCAAATTATCACGACTTTGTAGGAGAGACTAATGGTTACAACTGGGTATCAAATTCAATAGAATATGGGGATAGAAACTTTTCATCTAATGAGGCTATAATAGTTTGGAATAACCTATATAGTTATATCAAAACAGCAAATAATGTTATAGCAGCAATAGACATGGAGGTTGAAGATGCATTGTCTAAATATTATTTAGCTCAAGGTTTAGCAATGCGTGCATTTTCTTATAATGTATTAGCTCAACTTTATCAGTTTAAATATAAAGGAAATGAGCAAAAGCCAGGTGTACCTCTAATTACTCATGAGAATGAGTTTGAATCGTCAAATGAAGGAATGAAGAGAAGCACCTTGCAAGAGGTATATAACTTAGTTCTATCAGATTTAGATAAAGCTATTTCTCTTTTAGAATCTGCACAAGCAAATAAAATATCAAGAGCAGATAAGAGATATATTGACCTTTCTGTTGCTTATGGTCTTCGTGCTAGAGTAAATTTAGCAATGGAAAATTGGAAAGAAGCTGCTGAAGATGCTGCAAGTGCTATTGACGCAAGTAGTGCAAAACCAGCTTCAATAGAGAATGTTAGTAAACCATCTTTTAAAGATGCATCAGAGTCTAACTGGATGTGGGGTATTGTTATAGCAGAAACAGATCGTACTGTTACTTCAGGTATTGTTAACTGGATATCACACATGGGGTCATTAAATTATGGATATGCAAACTTTTCTGGTGGATTTCAAATAAATAAAACTCTTTATCACCAAATTGATGAAAGTGATATTAGAAAAAATTGGTGGATTAATGAAGAGTTTGTTGATTCAGAAGGTGAAGAAGGATATGATATAGATTATTTAACACCTGCTATGGAGGAGTTCATAATCGATTATGAGTATCCAGCATATACTCAAGTTAAGTTTGCACCTTATAATAATGAGGTTGAAACTACAACTAATGCTAATGACATACCATTGATGAGAATTGAAGAGATGTATTTAATTCTAGCAGAAGCACAAGCTATGTCTGGCGATGTTGGTGGTGGTGCTAATACTTTAAGTGATTTCGTAAAAACATATAGAAATAAGCAATATTCATTTGCAGGTGGTGGAGCTAAAGAGCTGCAAGATGAAGTTTTCTTCCAAAAACGATTAGAGTTGTGGGGAGAAGGACTTATTTGGTATGATGTTAAAAGACTTGAGAAAGACGTTGATAGACGTGGAGCAGGATACGAAGCAACTATGGTATATAATATCAAAGCTAATGACCCTGCTTTGCTTTGGATGATTCCAGAGGCTGAGATTATTGCTAATCCAAAATTAAGCAATGAAGATAATAATCCAACAGTACCTCGTCCAACGGCAGTAAAAGATATAGAGTAATTTAGAATAGGAAATCTAAAATAGAAGAAAAATGAAGAATATTATAAAATATAGTTTATTCTTTTTAGTAGCTGCAGTGTCATTTATGGCTTGTAGTGAATATAAAGATGTAGAGGTCCCAAGTCATGTAGAGCCAGACTCTAAAATGGCTGCAAGATTTCTAGGAACTAATAGTAAAGCAATAGAGGTAACTCCAGTTAATTTAGAAACAAAATTAATTGTAGTAAGAGAGAATAAATCTCAAGGCTACACATATCCTATAACTGTGGTTTCTGATACTTCAAATGTCTTTATTGTACCAGAGAATATTGTTTTTGAAGCAGGAAAAGATACTGCTGAAATAATAATAGCTCTAAATGAAGACGCAGAATATGAGGTGAAATATGGAATTGAGTTATCTATTGATGATCCAAATAATTTTAACGTTTATAAATCTGAAGTACCAGTTTATAAAGGGAATGTTATGATATCATTATGGGATAAAATAGGAATTTCTCAATTTTATGACTCATTTGTTCTAGATAAAGTTGTTGAGGTAGATTTTTATACTCACACTGTAGATGAGGGCAGATATAGAGTATCTAACCCATATACAGAAGCAGCATTGAAAGACGCCGAGTGGGGAGATGATTGGATATCAATGGATAATGCAGATACGTTTCTAGAATATATAGTTGCAGGAGAGGATTCTGTACTTTGGGATTTTTATTGGAAAACAGGATTAGTTTATCAAGGAGATACAGACGATGAAATATGGGCTGTTAGACCAGAAAAATTAGGAGAAACTAATAAGAGTAAAGCAGTAAGAGATAGTGATGATAATATCTCATATATGGTGGCTACTCCTTATTTTTATATAAATGGCCTTGGTGGCTTCGGAATTTACTCTGTTTATATCGGATTCCCAGAGTTTGACCTGTCTAAAGAGCTTAATCTGCCTATTTTAGGTAAAGAAGATGAGTTTGTCCCAAGTGAAGAGGAAGGTGATGAAGAAGGCGATGATGAAGGTGAGGATGACGACGAAGATGATGATGACGAAGGTGAAGAAGACGAAGACGAAAATGATGATGAAGAGGATGACGAAGAGAATAATGAGAAATAATTACCATCTGAAAGTTATATAAAAAAGGCTCCAAGCGGAGCCTTTTTTTGTTTGATATTATCATAGAGCAGTTCTTATTAATTAAATAAATCTATCACCTTTCAACTCTTTGCGAATATATCTTATCTTCGTAAAATAAATCTGAAAAAAAATGTATGGAATTTTTATAATAATGTTATTCTATGCTCTTGGAAATGCTATAAGTTGGCTTATTAATGGCTCTTTTCCAGGTAGTGTTATCGGGATGGTGTTGCTGTTTTTGGCGCTTCAATTTAAGATTGTAAATCCAGAAAGAATCAAATCTACAGTTAGGTTCTTTATGAAAAATATGGCACTGTTCTATGTACCTGTTGGCGTTGGTATTATTGCAAATTATCATCTTTTTGAAGGAAATTTCTGGGCTATAATAATATCAGTAATCCTAAGTACAATTATCGTGTTATTATCAACAGGTTATCTTCAACAAACAATAGAGAGATGGAAAAAATAGGACTCCTTTTTGAAAA
>CAZEYH010000152.1:0-6342 GCA_964515895.1 uncultured Clostridiaceae bacterium
CTGTTTTAAGACAATTTAATCTGCAGTAATATATTCAACATAAAAAATGGTTAGTGCAAAAGCATTGCAATATTTTATCGGATGCAATTGAAGATAATTTAAACAAAATCTCCACCCCTCAAAAGTTTCAATTTTTTTATCAAAATCTTCCTACGTGTACTTTTTATCTCCAATAATAATTAAAGGTTTAGAATTATAGGTTATTTTATCATATTCAACCTCTGTGATAACATTAACTTCTCTATCTATCCATTCTTCCGCTTACTTTCTTCTAAAAAAAATTAGATCTGGAGGGGCACAGCACCACCTGCACCCTTTTTTCTGATATAATATCAGATATCGTGAACCCAGACACATTTATTGTAATAGACATTCAAGATATATCAATGTGTCGTCAAATGCCTTAAATTCTGAATGCCATGCGCGGCATTCTTTCTCCGATAGATATTTGCTCTTGAATTCGCAGAATCCATCCCAATAATTGTGTAATCTTCTTGCACATTCTGAAACAGGCCCGTCTATGAACGATGGGCAAGCGTAGCAAAGTAAAGAACATGGTGCTACACAATCCAACAATTTTTCTTTTTCCATTAGAAAAAGTCTCCTTTTTCATCTTGATTTTTAACAAAAATTATTGCAATCTAACTAGAGAACTTTTTAAATATTTCATCGGTAATATCAGTATCATTAACATTAAATAATCTGAAATCTGAATATTGAGGTATTTGGTTTGCTGTATCACTTGGAACATTACAAAATACTATAAAATATTCTTCATATGGAACTCTTATCCTATAATAATTTCCCTCAAGAAATGCATTAACATAGTTAATTGTCATATCATAATTTTTCCCAAACACTATAAAATATTTAGCTTTTCTTACTTTTATAACTCTATATCTAAAAAGATTACTCCCATATCCAGTAGAGAATATTTTATATTTGCCATTTAACCCACGAACTAATTCTGCATTCCCAAGTCCATCTTTTGTTTTAAAAAGTACATATCTTTTATTATCTATGTCTAATACTTTTTTTAATGCTAATACTATTAGTAACTGATGAACCTCTATTGATAAACTGCTCTATTCTGTTTTTTAATTGAAGCTCATTATCACCAATTGTATATGACCTAGTATAGACAAATACGCTAAACCCAATAACAAATATTAAAATTAAAATAACATAAAATTTTTTCATAAATATTATTCCCCCACTAATAAGTCTTTTGTATTTGTAAAGGTTAAATGTAAAAATAAATTCCACTTTGTACTACTAAATTCCACACTCAAATTTGTAAGAGTTGTTTTCACTGTTGGATACCGGAGGGATGGAATTTACTTTTACAATTAAGTCATCTTGGTTTGACACAAACTTTTACAAATTTACTGTTTACATCTAAACTAATATAGACTCCATAGGTAAGGTTTTGAGGTTATCTCTATCTTCTGCCATGCTCCAAAACGGATAGGGCCTTTCAATCAATCCGGCTTTCCAATGCGAACACTTTATGCAAGAAATAACTCTTTAATCTCCGCCAAGCAAATGAATCATCCAACCTTCAACACCATTTTTCAGTCTAACCTTAAAAGCTATATTTCTACTTCCCTGCCTCTCAACATCTATTATAGTTACTTTGTCTCCCTTATTGACTTCTGCAATATAATCATCACCATATGGGTTTGATTCTAATGTTTCAAATACTACCCAAGGTTTGCTTCCTGTTGAATCACGTGAAAATGCAATTTCATATTGTTTATTTATAATGTCATTTTTATCAACTTGCCTATAAATAAATTCATGTTCTTCATTCATTTCAGTCCATCCTACATTAATAGTCGGTTTAAAAAAAGTAATTCCATCAAAATTCCCCAGTATTTTGGACTTCCCGTCCAGATAATAACCATAAGTATATAATTCTCCTATTTTAATGATTTCCTTTCCATTATATATAAAAAATGTGCTTTTGGGGTCATCACTGGGGCCGTCCTCATAAATCTCAATTTCTTTATATTTATCCTTTTGATTAATATCAACAATGTTAAAATCGGAAGAGGGACTATTCACCCATAAAGCAATTTCAGTATCATTAATTTTCAATACTACATCCTGAACACCTACATATGGTTTTGCTATTACGGTGTACTCAATGTTTTCGGCTATCCCGTCACCGTTAATATCTTCATTTTTTACTTTTACAACTCTGACAGTCTCTTTTCCACGCCGGATTATAGGCTGGTTGGGTTCTACCAATATAAGAGGATTGCTGATGGCTTCAAGTAGTTTATTTGAGACATATTTTTCATTCTTACTTAAATCCGAATTCTCAAGTAATTCCATTAATTTTTTTTCACATGTTTTTCTTTCATTTAACCCATATCTAAAATAAAATAATATCTCATCAATATCGCACTCATTATCCAAGGTATTAAGCCCTTTAACAAAAACTTCAGGTTTCTCTTCCAGTATTTTAATCAACCATCCGTAATAACTTTCTGCCACATCGGAATATAAATAATCGTGGTTTTCAAGAAAAGCTTTCAAGTATTTTTTATCTCCTCCTAGGGAACTTTGGCCGAACCATTCCATAACTATAAATGTATCATCCGGGGCAAGGAGACTTAATAGAAACCAGTTAACATCTTTAAAAGACTGCAATACCTTATCGGTTAATTCTACATTTTCAGGTTCTGATTTCATTGCCCGGAAATTATGCAAAAACTCTTCTTCATTTCTTGCGTTTTTCTGCTCATTTTCCTTAATCTTGTTTTTCCAGTAATTTTCCCATTCTGTTTTATACCACTCGGGTTCTCTGTCCGTAAAGTTTTCAGAGTGAAGGGAAGGTGGATATTTACCTTTTAAAAAGCCCTCCATAAGGAACATAGCTTCATTGCCGACAGTTGACTGTTTTTGCGGAAGGTACGAACTCAAACCGGAAACTACTCGTGCACAAGGTTCTTCCGATTCAACCTGCTTTGCCAGTTCCTTAACATGTTCATACTTTATCCATCCATCCGGAACAAATAATATAATGGTATATATGGAATCCGGGTACTGCTTCAATATATCCAGAAACTCCAAGGGGTTCATACTTTCATAATCTATTTTAGGAATATTTTTTATTTTGATATGTATCTGCTGATCATCTTTCGTGATTTCGCTGTTATTCGTTATATTATCCTCATGTCCGGCGGTCAAATATTCGCTTTCTCCATTGATTAAAGAATCATTTTCTACAGTTTTTCTGATTGTACAGCCCGTCATTACATGCAATAACACAGCAATTATGAATATGAGAATAATTAATTTTCGCAACTAAAATCAATCCTTTCCCTCATAGCATATGGTTTGTAATAAGAATTGTTTTTCATTTTTACCTTCAACACAAAATCTCACAATACTATCCGTCTCTATTTAATGCATCTTTATGCAAGACATTAGTTATTAGCAAATAGTTCCATTATGTCTTAAACTTTTAACAATCATTAAATTCAGTTTTCAAAGTGTAGTTTGCTTTTTTCTTTTGTTCTTTATCAACTTTATTACCGTTATATCTTCCGGATTTTGGCCGCTTAAAACTGGTATTCTCCCACCATTACTAAATTTTAAATTTGCTTCACACTGTGTAATATAAATAATCAACAGTTTCATTCAAATTTTCTACAAACTTAGGAGTATACTTAATCGAAAACTTATGGTCTAGCATTTATTCTTTCTCTCACTCTTGAAAAAACTTCACTATGTGAATATCTTATATCTATTGAGCCTGCTTCTTTATCACTCTCATCAAGTTTTAGTTCTGCATCATTTGTTAATTCCGCGTACTTTTCTAAGCTTAAAACCACCATTGTGCTATATCCATTTTTGGTTAAATATACTGGTTATCCTTCCTTAACAACAATGTCTTCAATTTCAGGAAACTTATTTCTTAAGTCAGAAACTGGTTTGATTTGAATTATAATCATCACTCTTCCTTTAAAGTATTATCATAATTATATCCACATTTTATCATTGCAACAACACAAAAGTGAATTTTCCTGTGATTTTTTACCCATGCCTGACAACAGAGCTCAGCATGGCAATTGGCCGGTAATGTCAAATAATGGCCCCCATTCGCGAAATGCCTGAGCTTACAGGTCAGTCGGAAACCTAGATAGCTCTTATCTTTGATTCTGGCTGACCGGCTTGGTTAGCGAATGCAATTTGGTGTACTCAATGGACATCGGTTACAGGAACTATTATCTTTGGACTAAAGTTTTGCACACCTTTACTTGAGTGCATTATTAAGCAGAGTATTGCTAAATCCAGCCGCACGGGGGAGCCAAGACTGGATCACTATCTTAATTTTTAACTTGGTGTACCTTTCTATGTTGATTCCTTTTAATACTTTCACTTCTTCTCCTCAGACCTATATTTCTCAAGCACTTTCGGTGTAGAACGTGAGATAATTGGATTTTTAGGTTTATTATACTCTTTTCCTGTAATACCGATATCATCGTCTATATTAGATACTGTAATTCCTATTGGATCATTTATCTCAGGTGCTGGGATAAGAATCAGGAAACAATCCTTCCCCCTAAATTCTACTGAATATTTTAATGTTCCGGCAGAACTATTCTTTAAATCATCTATAGATATATCTTTTCTGTTCATATATACTGTGGTAAGTTTTTCATCTCTTTCCTCAACTACTAAATTATCTTCAGCACTAACTGATACACTTGGTGGAGATATTAATCCAATAACAATAAATAGAATTATAGTCAAGACGATCTTAAATCTGTTCATTAAATCACCTCCATATGCCAAAGTTACCTTATCTATATTGACTAACTTGCTAGTGTAATTGTTCCATAATTAGTAAATCTATATGCACCTGCTCCCACGACCGGAGGTCTGGAGCAAAAATATGAGCGATATTCTGCCTAACGGTCAGCACTCAAGGCGTGCCCGATGTTGCCGGACCTTAGAGGCGCTAGCTGAACCCTAGTGCTTGCACTTGGTGAAACCGTCACCGTCCAGACTTTGCTTAGGCCCGGCAATATGGGCTGGAGTGACCGAAGAGAACAGAGCCGGGAATCCTGCTGTTAAAAGCAATAACCTAGTTTCTATTTAATCTACTTCATGTAGTACCCAAACATTTGGTTCTATGTATTCACCTATATTTTTCTAAATTTATTTTTATAGGTTCTAAAGCCCCTTGTATTACATAATTATTTATTTCATAAAATTTCATTTTTATCCAATCTTCCCATTCAGATATTGTTCCTGGAATATACATTGCTTTATGACAGTGTTTTATTATTTTTCCTCCAAATCTTACTTGCACCCTCAACCAAGGATCATATGGCAACCTATCTTCTCTTTTTCATTTAATATAATTATCTATAGATATAAATGGATATTTACTTTTAAAACTAGATCTAACAGGTATAGTCACATATTTCATGTTCAGCCTTTTTTATCTAAACATCAACAATCTTCTTCTTCTTATTCATATAAGGCCTTCCCCTTTTGCATAACTTGTGTAATAAAAGCAGACTTTGTGTGCTTCCATTCTTCCACTTCTGCTTTTGTATAAACAACAATATCAATAGGCATCTTTGTTCCTCTTAAATGCCTTCTTATTTACCTAGTTCTCCTATATCTATCATCATCAGTATCTTTTATAACTAATATATCTAAATCACTGTCTTTATAAGGTCATCATACGCATAAGATCCAAACAATATATTTTTTCAGTATTTACATTCTTCACAATAATATCTACTATATGATTAATTTGATCTTCGGTTATCATTTATATGTACCTCTTTCAAGCAATTATGGATAATTATACTGTACAATAACAATATGTAAAAAACAACCACTTTCTCAAGCTAGGTACATCCTAGAGTGTAAAGTAAAGTGAACGGATTCTTCCATTATATACTGTAAAATAATGAGTAAGCCTGTCCTTTATGAAAGCCCGTTTATATCGCAAAATGCTGCTATATCAACCTTAAAAAATAGTACCGGTAATATATATTTTTTTACCGGTACTATATGCATGAATATATGCTTGGGTTTGATGCGTTTGAGAAGTTAGACTAATTCCAGGCGGTTATGATACTACATTTTAGAATCATCCAAAACTTGTTCTTTTTCAAACAAAGCTCCAAAGAACAGCCTCGATATTGTAATTTCAGGTAACAGTCGGTACTCAAGATGTGCCTAAGCTTACAGGTCGGACAGAAACCTTAGATAGCTCTTATCTTGGTTTCTGGCTGACCGACTCGGTTAGCGAAGGCAATTTGGTGTGCTCAATGGACATCGGTTACAGGAACTATTATCTTTGGACTA
>CAZEYH010000153.1:0-6340 GCA_964515895.1 uncultured Clostridiaceae bacterium
GAGTCAGCATACTGCTTGTGGAACAGAACGCAAGGAAGTCGTTGTCTACTATGTCGAGGGGGTACGTACTGGAAACCGGGAGGATATCGCTTGAAGGAAGCTCAGAGGAGCTGAGGAGTAACCCTGAGGTGCAGAAGGCGTACCTGGGGATCTAGTATATAGAGAGGATGAGGAGGCCTACATGCGAATCTGATCCAATAGAGAGGCTCTTACAGGAATCTTTCATAAATAGCTCTGTTTCCTATCTTCCCTAGTAAATGAGCTGGCAATTGTTGATATCTATATCCAGGATTATGGTTCCCCTCAATAAGTATTGGACCCTCAGGCGTTACTCCAACGTCCCAGCCGACATATCCTATCTCGGGAACAACTTTCGAAGTTTGATCCACTAATTCGATGATGTTGTCCCAGTATGGAATCTTGAAACCAGGAATGGTGTGTCCAGTAATTGGGTGCTTATCGTATAGTTGCTGTGTGTCATCTTGTGCAGCAGATTCAATTTCACCACTAGAAAGACCAATAGGAGCTACCATATCCCCGCGACACGCATTGGATATCCTCCAACACTGGACTAGGTTCTACCGCTGGTCATTTGGTTTTCCCGGACGCCTTTTCGGTACTTCCGTTGGATCCTTTGGTCTTATCGAGGGCTCTCTCGGCGTACGAGGTGGATCTTCTGGTATCCTAGGGGGCCGTTTTGGTTCTGCTGGTCGACCTGGTCGACGTGGGATACCAGACCTCTCTTGAGTGTTAACTAAATGTTGAGACTTCAGAATAATACCTCCGTTGTTCATTTTGCACCTCCGGGGCCGTATTTATTTTCTCCATCAATAGGCCTTAAAGAAGATTTCACGATATTGTACCTTAAGCAACACGTATGATGTTTCATCAATCTTTTGTAATCTATGCGTATGAGATGCTAGGATTATAGTGTTCCCTTTAGTAGCCTATCCCTAGAGAAGGTTGAAGAGATGCCCCATTTGTGTCCTCTTCAACCAAATGAAATCTACTGGCCGATGTCGCATTCACCACCCGCGACATCTATCATTGGAATCTACGACCTTACCACTTAGTCCTCTGTTAATTATTTAGTAGTAATACTGGGCGATTCGTGTCAATCTTCATTAAACTGCTGTTTTCATCCTGTAATGGTGGGCATCTGCTGTCTTGCTATCCGTGCCCATGTTAAGCTCTGACAACATCGGGAAATGAGATGGACGAAAACCTTGATCAAGATTCGAGTTTAAGTACTATCAGAGTGAAAGACCAGCCACATCTCTTCAAATCTTCAAAACTGAAACCAGGAGCGGAGATGTCTAACTCAGGAAGACTAAGACGCCTATCTTTCCATTCAAGAGCATTGAGGCCTCTCAACTCACAAAATGCAAAGGAAGCTAAGCTAACTAATGTTATTAAAGAGTATTGGCTAGCTTCTTTGCTATAGTCACTACGTTCTCAATTACTACTTCATCTTCTAATTCTTTCTGAGCTAAAGACTTGTAGAGATCTTTAAGACTAGGATCGGGAACGTACTCGGAGAAGTTATCCATTACTTGCTCCCATATAGACCTTGCTGCGAATTGAGTCACAGCTATTGGTATGGGTACAACTCCAAGCTGGTGAGCTATCTTGAACTCCTCAAGAACTCCTTTCGCACTGTGAACAGAATTATTTTCACGCTTGTTCCCGAAAACAAAAACCGTAATGCCTGACATCTGCAACATCTCTTCCCTGTACCGCTGCCAGGTCTGACGTTTCTTTTCGACATCTGCTATGTCCTGCGGGAACGGCCTAACATGCAATTGTTTGCCAATAGGCTTCTCCTTTCTCCAAAGAGTTTCAATTGCTCCCTCGATGACAGAACTACCCACTCCTAATCCGAATCCTGATACTATGCCAAAGCCCTCTTCGATGAGCCGTTGAGATAGTAAGCGCACGAATCGTCGCGCTCGTTCGGCATCCCAGTCTCCGTGAGTTGCCGCACTACCCGATATGAACACATTAGCACGAAAAACACGTCTCTGCACTTCAGTGAGAATTGTAGTTATTTCATCATATTCATCGATAGGTAAAGCAGTAATCCCATACCGCTTGAGATCCTCACACCTAAGCTCTTGTTTTCTCACATTGTATTGATATTCAGCCTCAGTAGTATATTTGTCTCTTGAGGCCCGGAGCACAAAACAATAGTGTGTCCTAACATTCTCACCCAGAAGGGCTTTGATTCTGGCCAAAATGTAGTTAAGATTGGGATCAGAGAAGCTGAACCCAATAAACACAAATGTTTTTGCAACCAACGAGCCCTTCAGGGCGATACTGAATAGTCCTCTAGTCCGCTCATACATCTCGTAGTCATCCTTTATGAGTACCGCTCGGTCAGGCATAGATACATCTCCGTGCATCTTGTACACTATGACATCTGCACCAGGAACACTATATGCAAGGTTCTCCACAGTCTTCTTGACATCTACGATCTTACCTTGCTCTCTCAACGACTTTTCGATAAGAGCATCGTAGTTTGTAGTCCAGTATTCCTCGATGGGAAGTCTTGCTAGTATCCTATGGTTATCACTAGGTTCAGCGGATTTTGTAAACTCACTTACTAGCAACTGATTCAGCTGTGTTCTCCCACGACGGTCATTAAAATGATATTGTGCAACAGCTATGAGATCGGATTCCCTGTCTACATCCAGCTCTAAGTCTTCAGCAATGGTACGCATGAGCTCTTTCCAATTCACGTAGCCACGTGGCATAGACATCCCAGCGCCGGCAAAGACAGCCGCTCGACTGTCTCTAATTGCTTCCGCATAATCTCTCATGAAGGCCTTCACCTGGGCGTTCATACAAGTATTCCTCCTATAACATCCGACAATGCTATTTATGTCTTCCGTCAAAATCCACCTCAGGATTCGTCCGATCAAATAACAGACTATTCCTATCCCAAGCTTTGCTGATAGTAATCCGCACGACATCCATAAAACTGTGCCTTGTAATACAGTGGTTAAACTTCTTTAGCATCTCACTGCTTTGACAATTCCAGGCACCTTATGTATGAAACCGTCAAGCAGAACAACCACATTATCCAGGACTTCTGTGGACACTCCCTAACACGAAACTCCTAAGAAAGCTAAGCGAGCAATTGCTCCAGAGAGTTATCTATGATCGTAGATATCAGGTCAAAACCCTCTCGACTATCCCGTCATCAAGCCTTCCAGGGATCTATTGTCACCCAAATCAGAATAAATGAGTGTCCTCTCACGCCTGTCGACCATTCCACGTATTTCTTCTCCTATCGTGTCAGGTTATCATGTCATGACAAATACTCTAGTTAGACCAGATATACTCTGCATCCAAAACTTTGACTATTTTCGCAAGACATGATAGCAATTTACTTCATTTTGATAACCCATTACCGTACCGGGTTATTTAAATTACAGTTTCTAGCCAAAAAGAGAGTTCTTCCAGCTACCTGATGAAAAGAGTTTATTTGTCTATCCAAGTCTTTAAATCAATGGGGCGCGCATCTAGGTAATTGACCACAAATACTCTCTTGTGTAATGACAAATCATATTCTGAAGAAACATATGGGTATATTCCCAAGTATTCCTGACCATCAAACTCTCCATCGGACAGTTCGTCCTGCAAAATGGGTAAGATGGCAACCTTGCCCTTCTGGCCATCTACATAGCCTAATTCCCAAGGCATCCATATCGATTTAGACGAATTATCAGTCGCCACAAAAAGCAAGGAAGCGCAAGTATCCATACGCTGCTTAAGGCGTTTCGCGTTTTCCGGTGTAACGTCATCTCTCCTGAGTTCAGGGTCTTCGATCCAGTCAACGTATGTAGCAAACCCCATCTTCTCAAGCATGCTTTTAGTCGCGTAGATCAGACTAGCATCAGAATAGCTATGTGATAGAAAGATGTCATACGACGCCGTCGGATGGAATGCCTTTGCAGACTCACTAAGCTTGCGAGCGGCTATGAGTCGATTGTATTGTTGACCAAAATCCCTTACGACCGTGGTTCTTCTCAGGATTGCCATACTATTTACCCCCATTCAAACAAGCGTTCGGGAACCATGAATCGATATGACCATCACTAACGTCTATACGAGACATCCTAGTCTGCCTCCTTAAAGAGAAATCTCACATCTTCACGCATATATGACCATGTATCATGGTTTGCAAATGGATACCTGACACATTGAGAGCAGACATCAATACCTAGAAATAGGCTACTTTATAAATTGTTCAATGATTTGATCTTTTTCTCTATTGGAAAGCAAGTACATTAGACGCATGATTACAAATCTGATATTTGAAACTTTATCAAACTAAAACCTTCTTAGCTATGCAAACTAAGACAACCAAAGTCAAGTAGAAGGGCCATATTGAAAAAGAGGAATGTGCTTTCACAAATGCCATAAATAGATCGCCCTTGGGGGATATCACATAGAGATCGTTCACTGCAACTGTGCCATTATGCATCTTATCAACAAAATCATTATAGGACTGTCTAAACGCTCGTTCTAGGGCCAAGTAATATAAATCCAATATTAGAAAAAGAACAGTAGGAATAATGGCAATATATACATAATCTGGTTTTCCTTTATCTAAGATTATCACTAGTATTGCTGAAACAAGAGTTATACACCATGCTTTACATGATGCACTATTAGCGGACATTCTTTGGATTACTGACTGCATGATTTGCAGATATGCTTGAACAGCCTGTGAGTTTTCTCTAAAGCCAGTAGATTCTTTCATAGCACTTATCCTTTAATAATCCTCTCTAATTTCAATTGCTTCTTCTACCCAATCCTCCAAATTCTCGCTTATATAATTGTAGACGCTTGTACTTTTCGAATATGGTGGATCATATGCTTTGACTATACTAGAAAGCTTCTTATTGTCTTTTCCGATAGCAATACCATTAAATGGATTTATCCCCTTTTCTGACTTATTCCCGTTCTTATCTTTGAGATTGTGAATATATATTCCAACTACTCCTTTTCCCAAATCCCATGATTCTTCAATCTCATAATTAATCCATTTTCGTCCGGCAGTCTTCTCGCCTATAAGTACTATGGTACAACTCCGACCTTTCAGCTGATCGTCAATCCACTTCTGAATCGCTTTGTCACCTCCTTTTTTTACTTGTTCCCAATCATTATCTGAGACAGGTTTATTCCCCTCCACAGCTCCTATGTTTCTAACCTGTGATGCTCTCCAGTTATCTGGTTTGTAATGAAAACTATAAAATACACGACGTGCCATTTAGAACCTCTCCTTTCTTTCCTGTTATTTGAATACTGTTAACCTGACTCCATACGGCTGTATGAGAGTGTTGTATCCACTTATCAACTTCACAGCCATAAACATTCTATCTTCCATATATTATCATACATGGGAAATATAATCAAAACGGACTTTTTGCTATTGGCAATTAAGAGTAGCTAGAAGGAAACATAGGAAAGTGCTTCTTTGTGTAAGATAAGGGCGCGGAATCCATGCGGTCGAGTGTTCTATGCCTGTGTAAGGAGACGCAAACGGTTTCTTCTACAGCATCTTCAAAACCCGTCTCTCTTGTTAAGGCCGGATGTGCCCTTTAAAATTGGGACGGCGCACTGCAGACGAAATGGTATGAGACCCTCAAAGACCGCACTTCTATCGTCGTAGACGTCCTAAGTTGCCTGCCTCTTTCCGTCCAAGCACTATTTCAGGAGTGGCTTTCATGGCGAATCCTAGGCTTCTCCTGGTGGATGAAGTGTCTACAGGACTCATGCCGATATTCGTGGATAAGGTATTCGATGCACTCAGTGAACTGAACCGCCGCGGAGTCAGCATACTACTTGTGGAACAGAACGCAAGGAAGTCGTTGTCTACCATGTCGAGGGGGTATGTACTCGAAACCGAGCGGATATCGCTTGAAGGAAGCTTAGAGGAGCTGAAGAGCAATCCTGAAGTGCACAGGGCATATCTGGGGATCTAGTGCGCAAAGATGTAAGGAGAGTGGCTTCTTGCAGTGATTAGTGAAGTCACGGAGTTTGCTATCGTTGCTAGGTGGAGGATGTTGCCAGGCAGCAAGCCGTGAAGCTCTGGAAATGCCAAGTATTATCAACCCTACAACTGAGATAACTATATCTAGAATCCTTTTGATTAACTTACTCACCATGAAGACTTGCACCTCGAGATATTGCCACAGCAATTGCCCATATTCATCCATTACAACGATACCAGATGAAAGACTCCTGTTAAAGGAGCTAGACTTCAGTGACAGGACCTCACTGTATATAGATGGATGCCAAGAGATACAGGTAAGCTCTTGGCATCCATCCC
>CAZEYH010000154.1:0-636 GCA_964515895.1 uncultured Clostridiaceae bacterium
ACTTTTGACGATATAAACCCATGTTCTTTGCCTGTTGCTGTCCTTCTCTAAATCCTGGTCGGAAATCTTCGTAATAAAATACTATTCCATACTTCTGAGCAAATTTTTCCCCTAGTTCTCTTATAAGATCATGTTTCTGATAAGGGCTTACCAAAAGAGTAGTCGTAAAAGCCTCAAATCCATTTTCTGATGCATATTGTGCTGCCTTCTTAAGGCGAGAAGTATAACACATATAACATCTTTCTTGTTCTTCTCCTTTGAAATTTTCCCATTTTCCTTGATTAAACTCATTAACATAATGAACGTTTAAATTCTGAATTTTGCTAAATATTTCCACATTTTCTTCTCTTTTATTAAATTCTTCTATAGGATGAATATTGGGATTATAAAAAAAACCTTCAAAGTCAATATTTTTCTCTTTTAATATGCTTACAGGGTATACTGAGCAAGGTGCACAACACATGTGTAGTAGAAGTTTCATATGCGTTTTATTCCTTTCTTTAACTTTTATATTTCATGTAATGCTTATATTATTATTGTTCCCCAGAAAGTCGTTTTACGACTTTGCACCGAAGGATTACCTGCAGTGAGTTGTAATTTAATTGTAACCTGGTGCAATCTAATATGGTTATCCAA
>CAZEYH010000154.1:646-6309 GCA_964515895.1 uncultured Clostridiaceae bacterium
CTTCTTACGAAGGCTGTTAAAACTTAATGTGCCTAAAGTTTCATCAGAAAGTCACTTCATGGCTTTCTGGGTGATAACCATATTATACACCCTTTTTGTGTATTATGTACAAAATTTTTCGATAAATCAGTTTAATCTACTAATTAACTAATTTTTTTCAAGTGTTAAAATATAATATAGGTGATATTATGATTGTCCCCTAGAAAGTCGTTTTACGACTTTACACTGTAGGACTACTTGCAGTGAGTTGTAATTTAATTGCAACCTGGTGCAATCTAGTATGGCTATCCAGCTTTTTGTGAAAGCTAGATAGCCATATATTCCACAACTATAGATGACGGGAAAGATGTTTTATGCAGGAAATTTTGCCAAAGTTTTCAAATCAAAACTTAATAAAGATAAAACAACGAAGTAATGATCCGGGGCTCCTCATTGACCTCGTCCCGGTTCATAATTCATATACTGATGACAACAAGATAGCTGACAAAATCAAAGAAAATAAACGTAATCAAAATTCTAACTGGTTAAAGTTAAGTTTGATGGCAGCTGACCTTATGAGAACAGGTAAAATTGACGAGCTGTCTACCCTAGATCTATTAGACGGAAGATTTGAACCTTATCCCTATCAGTTGAAGGTTGCTTTAAATGTGCTTAAGGAAAAATCCAGTGTTGCTTTACTTGCTGATGAAGTGGGCCTTGGTAAGACAATAGAGGTAGGTCTTATTTTAAAGGAACATATTGTAAGGGAAAACATTCACACAATACTTATTATAACTCCAAAAGCCTTAATACATCAATGGAAAGAAGAATTAAGCGAAAAGTTCGGAGAAGAATTTTTGACCACTGAAGATGATGATTTCAATTATGATAATAGCAGAATTATTACCTCTTTTAGCAAATTATCTAGAAATGTTGAAAAATTTACAAATAAACAATGGGATATGGTAGTAGTTGATGAAGCTCATTTACTTATAAATGCCAGCTCAAAGAGGAGACAAGCAATAAGTTCTATAGATAGGAGATATATGCTTTTATGTACCGCAACTCCTCTCTGTAACAAACTTACAGACATATATAGTATAGTTGATCTTCTATATCCTGGTATATTTGGCACTGAAAAAAGTTTTAGAAATAAGTATTTTGCTGACAAGCAAGGTAGAGTATGTCGCCCGGAAATGAAAGATGAGCTAAAAAAAGTTGTTTCTAAAGTAATGGTAAGAACTTTAAGAAAAGATAGTGGAATACCTTTTACTGAAAGGTTTATCTACTCCTTCCGTATTAACAGTTCACGGGAAGAGATGCTCTTATATGATTCTGTCATTAAATACATGAAAACTATTTATAATGCCTATGAAAATAAAAGAAGTGGACTAATTAATTTAAGAAATCCTAATTTTATAAATTTCAAAGATAACCGGCCAAAAACAATAGGTAGGCCAAAAGTGAATTACCTCCTTATGAAAGAGCTAATAACACTGCAGCAATCTCTAGCCAGCAGCCCGAGAGCTTTAATAAAAAGCCTTGAAAATCGGAGGGAAAAACATCCTCAAGAAATTCCTCTAATTGATCCGATTATTTCCCTTGCTTCTGATATTGGGACCTATTCCAAAGTTCAAAAACTTCTTGAAACATTAAATGGAATACCTGGAGAACAAGCAATAATATTTACTTTAAGACTAGAGACAGCATATATGCTCTGTGATAATTTAAACGAAAACTATATGACAGCTAGAGTGTATGAAGGTAGGCTATCAGGTTATGAAAGACAATCCCTCATTGATGAATTTAGACGTGGCAAAATTCAATACATCGTTGCAACCGATGCTGCAGCAGAAGGTTTAAATCTTCAAAATGCCACTATTGTAGTAAATTATGACCTTCATTGGAATCCTATGAAAATAGAACAAAGAATTGGAAGAGTTCACAGAAGAGGGCAAAATAAGGATGTAAATATTTTTAATTTGGTTATGAAAGATACTATTGATGATTATGTTTTGAAGGTTCTCTTTGAAAAAATTGATCTTTTTAAAATGACTATAGGCGGAATAGAATCAATTCTTTCCGAAATTAGAGATGATGATTTCAGTATTGAAGAAACTATTATGGATATAATAATGCATTCCTCAAAGAAAAGAGATATTGAAAAGGAACTTGAACAATTGCGTGAAAGCATGGAATATATAAGAGAGCAAAGTATGTTAAGGGAAGAGTTTTCCAGAGGTATATTGGATTAGTGTTAACTAATTCATAATAAACTTATACCTATTAGATTTTAGGGTGGGGGTAATCGTGTATTAATATGAATAAAATATATACTTCAGAACTGCATAAGTTTGTTAAAGGTTATTTTGATACTCAGGGTGCGGAAATTATAGAACAACAAGATAATTTCTTTATAGTTGAGTTTCCTGATAGCTTTAGGAAAACGTATACTTATGTGGCAAGAGTTGCCGCTGAAAATAAGGATATTAGTTTATTGGCCAAAGGCAGTAAAGCATTAAATAATATTATGTTGGAATGTACTTCTAATGCTGCATTTTCAGAAGTTTACGTTTCTTATAACACAGAATCTGTAAAGGCTTCCCTTACTCATAAAAACTGCTGTGATCTGTGCTCCTTTTTTACAATATGTGAACATAAAGACAAATGTTGCGATTTCTGTAGCTACTATAAAATCTGCAATACCAATTTATTAAACGCAGACTTCGTAAAGCTTGAAGATATTAAAGAATCGAAACCTTTAAATATTATATGTTTTGTGTTTCTTGTTGAGCTTTCAAATGATTACAGTTTGAGTCAGAAAGTAGAGAAGCTGGTTTCAATACTAATCGATTTGGATACGGGTGAAACTATAGGCAATATTAGGGTAGACGATCTTGTCAACCTTGATATGAAGATATGGGATAAGAGCATTTCATTAGATGAAAAACAATATAGGTATTATATGAATATTGCAAGACAAGAAGCTTATGAAACAATAAAAAATCAGCTTGAGGTATTTAAAAAAGAAATTGAAGGTACTCTAAAAGATAAGATAAGTTCAATTATAAATAAATATGAAGACGAGTATATAGACAACTATACTAAAACCACCCTTAATAATCTGAATAAATTACAAGAAGAAGCCTTAAAATTATGTGAACGGGAAATTAGAGGCTATGCTATAAATTGCGATTACCATCTTAAGAATGTAATATTAATGCATACCACAAGAGATATAAGAGGGCTTTCCTTTAAGCTCCACGAAATAGGGACTGAAATTATTGTACCTGCAGATATATTTTTAAATAATGTTATGATAAGATGTTCAGGATGTAATACTGAAATAGATTTGGGAACTTTATGCAGAGAAGGACATGCAACATGTAAAACCTGTATGGAAATATGCAGTGCCTGTGGTAAATCAATATGTACTGTATGTGATGACGAGAGTTATATATGTTCTACATGTGGTGAAATAGTATGTACCGATTGTGTAATGCAATGTGCTTCCTGCGATGCAATTCTTTGCCCTTCTCATAGTTACAGGTGCACCACTTGTGGAAAAGTATATTGTATTGACTGCTATGAAATTTGTGATGTTTGCGGAGATAGTATATGCAGCTCTCATATTAACCGGTGTCATGATTGCAACGCTTTTGTCTGCTCTGATCATATACACAAATGTAGCGTATGTAATGAGCTGTTCTGTGACAAACATATATATGAATGTTTTCTTTGCAATGATAATTTGTGCGAGATACATGCAATAAAGTCTTCATATAGCGGTAAAATTTCATGTTCAGAGCATTCAGGCCAATGTTCGATATGTAAAAAAATATTTTCTCTTGATGAATTGGAGAAATGTACTATTTGCAGTACAATACTATGCCCCGACCATGTTAAGACATGTAGTAACTGTAATAAAGTGTATTGCTCTGAACATATAAACCATTGTAATGGCTGTGGAAAAGATTATTGCAGCTGCACACATGGAGTAAGGTGTAAACTTTGCCAAGAAACATATTGCCCGGAATGCATCAACTCTAAAGGTCTTTGTAAGGCATGTGATAGTCTTGCACATGTTGACAGCGAAAGTGATTTACTCAAGAATGTTTTCGAACAGGTGCCGGAGGTTATTAACTATAGAAAGTATTATCTTGGGATAGCTCACGAAGTAAATATACTTTATGCAAAAAATATAATCATGGGGCACCTTATAGCATTCGATAAGAGTGGTAAAATATTAAACAGTAGAAAAATTAGTATTGTGGAATTTTTAAAACGAAAATTTCTAAAGGATTAGGTAGCAGTATTAAGAAAAGTAATATAAATACAATAATACTATAGCATAGGAATAAGGGGGTAATTGGTTAAAATGAGACCATCAACTTTGCGTGATAAATTGCTAGAATTTCATGCCAGCCATGAAGAGATTAATAGTGAATACAATAATGATAATTTAATGCGATGTGTTACAAACTATCTTCATAAAAAATACGATAATAAAAAAGTCCAAAAACTTATTGATGATATGTACAATAGATATGATTTAACTCAGGAATCTATAGATATCAGACGTAGAAACCAACTTTCAGATTACATTGATTCTATAATATTAAGTAGAATCAGAGACTCTTATAAATCATCAAAATTACTTGATATAGATTCTCTTGATGAGCTTAAATTTAAAGCTCTTATAAAACAACTTATTTTACATTTTGGGTATGAAATACTTTTTAGTCCTGCTGACTATAAAAACATAGATATTATTGTTCATCGCAAAGATGTGAAAATAGCAATTTTGTCTGTGAAAAGTGACTTGAATAGCCTGGTAGGAATAAAGACCATAAGGCAATTAAGATACATCGCAAATCATTATCATTGTGAGCAGGCATTGTTATTCACCAACACCTATTTTTGCCCCGAAGCATTCGATGAAGCAGTGGAGATAGGAGTTACTCTTTTCGACCGTGATAAATTGATACCTATTGTAAAAGATCTTATAGATGGGCGCCGGCAGGAAGAAAAGCAATATCTGCTTAATGAAATTGAAGAACAGAAAAATACAATATACCTTGAAGGTGAGATCAAATTTCCAAAAACCAAAGTTCAAGTTGTTTTCATAAAGTATTATATAGATGAAGATACTGATTACCTTATATTTGAAGGAAAGCTAATAAACACCGGGAAAAGGCCGGCATCAAATGTCAGGGTAGAAATAAAACTATTTAACAGAAATAATGACTGCATTTACTCCAGTAATTTTCCCGTAGAAAAAGAAAAACTTGAAAGCAAGGAAGAAACTACTTTCAAGTGTTCCTTTGATGAAATACCCCAACATGATTGGGAAAACCTTTGTAGATACCAGTTAAAACTGGATTATAAGAATACTTATAAGGAATAATGTGATGCACCCCATGTGCATTTTCCGGTACACTCACCATCTTCATCATGCTCGATACCAAATGTCATTTTTATTCCGTATTTTTCTGCAACAGGTGCATATAATGCAGGGCAATGGTCACAATAAGTTAATTTTCCATTATAAACCTTTCTGTTTCTTTCATGCAACTCCTTTACCGACGGACATTCATGCATGATACCTGAGAATACTCCATCCTTAAGGCTTATTTCATATTCTGCCTTTTCTCTTCCAAGGGTGCCACCTTCTCCACCCCAAT
>CAZEYH010000155.1:0-1886 GCA_964515895.1 uncultured Clostridiaceae bacterium
TCCAAATCCGGGTATCTTACTATTGTTTCTTTAGAAAACATAGCCTTATTAATATTTTCTGTAGCTACTCTTTCATGACCTATAAGTGCCCAAGTAGAATCAATAAGATTCTTGAATTCTTCATTTCTCATTGCAGCACAAACAAAAGACTGTCGTGGCGAATTAATATCTTCTCCACTTATTTGGAAAAGTTTATATTCCTTACATAATAATTTTACCTTTTTAAGTTGTTCCATTGTATTCCTAGAAGGCATATATGTAACGGCATTGAATCCAAGATCCTTAAGTACCTGAAATAACAAATCAATATAATCATCTTCGAATTTTTGAGCTTTTTTATCTCCCGTTACTGAATCCGTTACATCTCCTAGGTATGCATAAGCTGATATTGCACCGATACTATTAGAAAAATCAATCAATTCATCTATTTGAGGGCATTCCTCTGTTGCGTCCACATAAATTTTATCTACAAGGTCACTTTTTAATACACCAAGCAAATCATATTCATAAAACTGGTTTGTTGCATCCATAAGGTATTCTTTCAATGTTGGTTTAACATTAATCTTCAATTTTTCCTTTAAGAAATCAACTACTTTATGACCTCTACCATATTTATTCACTAATTTATGAGATAATGCAAAAAGTATATGCCTTTCAGTTATACTTCCACCTTCCTTGCTTTTTGAAATAGGTATTACATCTTTATCAAAGTTTACTGCTACATTGAATGGTTCAAATAACAGATTAATTTTATCAATCATAAGCCTGTTTCTTTTATTTCTTTCTCTTGTGTAAGGAATAAAGAAATCTTGCACTTCATTTATTTTTGTATGGGGTATTCCATGTAAAGCTACATAAGCTATTGTATCCTGATCAGGATTATTGATCCTTCTGTCTTTTAAAGGTGTGTTGGAAAAATCGGCTCTACATTCCACTCCTATAGTTGTGGCCATCCCTAATATTTTACCTGCTTCAATAAATTCCTGTGCCCCGCTTATCGAATCATGATCCATAATACCCGCAGTTATCAACCCTGCATTATATGCCATCCAAATTGCTTTAGTAGGGGAATAAGGAGAGAAGGAATATGTGGTATGTATGTGATTATTAACATCATTTCCTTTTTCCGGCACAGGTAACTTTCCTTCTTTTGTTAAGCGAACCAGTTTTTCCAGGTTTTCCAATCTTGTCTCAACATTACCGTGATTCAAGTTTTCTACAAGATTTGTTTCCTTATCCATTTATCAATCATCCTATTATGTAGTATTTGGAGTTGTTACGACTTATCTTCAAGTATATCATAAACTTGAATTTACTTCATTAAATTAATTTTTAGGTGATTTGTTTTATCTCATTTCCTGTCCACCGGTAACATTGATTGCTTGTCCCGTCATATAACTTGCTTCGTCTGATGCAAGAAATACCATAACATTTGCAACATCATCATAAGAACATCCTCTACCTAACGGTACCTGTCCTAAATATTTTTTTCTTACTTCCTCAACAGTTATTCCTTGATTTTTTGCGTATTGTTCATATAAGCTATCAACCCATAGAGGTGAATCCAGTAAATTCCCCGGACATATTGCATTTACTCTTATATTATATTCTGCAAGTTCAAGACCTAAACTCTGTGTTAAACCTATTCCACCAAATTTTGATGCTGCATAGGCAGAATTCTTATAGGAGCCTTTTTTACCGGATTTACTATTAATTTGAATAATATTTCCCTTCTTATTAGGTATCATAACTTTTGCAGCTGCCTTTGCACATATAAAATAACCTACAAGGTTAATATCCATCATTTTTTTCCATTCTTTTGCCGAAAAGTCTGTCACCTGTTTAGCTATTAAGATTGCAGCATTTGAGACAAGCAAATCTAGTTT
>CAZEYH010000155.1:1986-6296 GCA_964515895.1 uncultured Clostridiaceae bacterium
CCATATATCAATATCGTCCAATGTTGCATATGTGAAGGGCAGATTTTTATTAATTTTACTTGTGTCCATAAGTAATATTACTTTTTGTGCCCTTTTAACAACTTTTCTTTTAAGCTCACATTCATATATATTTCCTACAGTAAAACCGCTATCTATTGAAAAGCCTGACGCTGACATAAAAGCCAAGTCTATATTCATCATATCTATAAGTGAATTTGCATATGGCCCTGATACTGATAATGTATTTCTGTTAATTTGACCACCTAAGGTTACAATAGAAGGTCTTAGCTTTTTTACAAGCTCTAGTGCAATATTAGATCCATTCGTTAAAATAGAAAAACTTTCGTCAGGAATTATTTTAGCAAGATACATTAATGTGCTTCCTGCATCAAAATAAATGGACCTTCCCTTTTCGACCATACCCACAGCTTTTTCAGCTATTTTCATTTTTGCTTCCACATTTTCGGTTGCCCTTATGGAATAGGCATTTTCTTCTCCTGTAGGAATTGCAACTTTTTTAATACTAACTGCCCCTCCATAAGTTCGTATCAAGTGGCCCTCATTTTCTAGACTAATAAGGTCACGTCTTAATGTCATAGTTGAAACATCAGTAAATACCTCTTTTAATTCTTGTAGTTGTATTTCTCCTTTGGTTTCTACTATATTCAATATCCGCTGTTGTCTGTCATTTAACACAAAATCACTTCCTACCATTTCTGAATGCTCAATCTGTTAACTATAATCACTGTTGATATTCCTATTCATACCAGTTATTAGTATTAACTGTTCCTATAGCTTTAAGCAATTTTAACTATTATCAATTTGCAAAGCCGGGGTAAATGGAGAACATGAATATCTCCAATCCCCCCTTTGCAATAATTCTCATTATTCTATCTATTTGTTTTTTATCCTACCTATTTTACTTTCTGTATTTATTAAACTAATTGTTATGCAGTTGTCTTTTTCTTGCTAGTTTATTTCCTCGTATTCCCTATTTATTCACATTATACCCCTAGCTTGTTCCTTCTCAGTTGCTCGTTAGGTGTAAAGTTTGTAGTTAGAATATGACCTTTTAAAGGTAATATTTTTTCATGTATCGCATCTATAATCCACTCAGGCTGTGGGAAGAAGTATGTCTCTAACTCATGTGCAGGAGTAATCCAGTTTCTCGAGCCTACTACTACAGGTGGAGCATCAAGATAATCGAATGCAACTTCACTTATTGTCTGTGCAATATCTTTCAAATGGGAACCCCTCTCACAAGCATCGCTGGCTAATAAGATTCTACCTGTTTTCTTAACAGATTCCAATACCTTTTCATAGTTAAAAGGAACCAATGTTCTAGCATCGATAACCTCCGCTGAAATGCCATACTTTTCTTCAAGGATCTCTGCTGCATCTAATGCCCTATAAAGTGTTGCACCAACAGTTAATATTGTAATATCTGTTCCTTCTTTCTTGATGTCAGGTTCGCCAATCGGTACCTCATAGTAACCTTCCGGTACTCCTTCAGGGTTAAAAAATTCGCCCTTATCATATACCCTCTGGCTTTCAAAGAATATCACCGGATCCGTACCCATAAGTGCACTATTCATAAGCCCTTTTGCATCATATGGAGTAACCGGGAATACCACTTTTAACCCGGGTATATGTGCCACTAAAGATGTCCAGTCCTGTGAATGCTGAGCACCGTATTTTGAACCAACTGATACTCTTACCACAACAGGCATTTTCAATAAACCTGCACTCATACACTGCCATTTGGAAAGCTGATTGAATATTTCATCTCCTGCTCTTCCTAAGAAGTCGCAATACATCAGCTCTGCAATAACCCTGCCGCCACACATTCCATATCCTACTGCTGAACCTATAATAGCACCTTCGGAAATTGGCGTATTAAATAATCTATGATAAGGTAATGCTTCGGTAAGGCCACGATATACTGCGTAAGCCCCACCCCAGTCTCTGTTTTCTTCTCCATAAGCTATTAATGTAGGATCTGTATAGAATTTATCTAGTATTGCCTCAAAAAGTGCATCTCTTATCTGAAGCACTCTGTTTTTGGATACCGGTTTACCGTTCTCGATTCCTACTCTTACCTTCTTTTTAATTTGCTGTAGTCTTGGGTTTTCTTCTTTAGGTAATAATACCTCACATTCCCTGTCTTCCATCTTTTCAATCTTCTGGTTTGAGAACATTAATCTGCCTATAGCATCAGGATCTTTAGTCAAATCCATTCTCGGGGAAACACTATCATCTATAGCAAGTTTGCATATTTTTGTTATAAGTTCTGTTGTGTTTTCTAAAATTTCTTCAAACTCGTCTTCACTTGCAACACCAGCGTTAACCAGATCTTTTCTATAATGAACCAGTGAATCTTCTGCAATCCATGCATCAATTTCTTCTTTTGTCCTGTAACTAGATGCATCGGATGGAGAATGGCCTGTAAATCTATATGTCAATGTATCCAAAAGTACAGGACCTTCTTTTCTTGCAATAATTTCTTTCTTTCTTTTTATTGCATCAATAACCGCCAAAGGATTATATCCGTCTACTCTTTCTGAGTGCATCTGTTCAGGGTTAACTCCGGCTCCTACCCTGGCTAGTATATCATAACCCATAGTTTCACCACAGGTTTGTCCACCCATGCCATATTGGTTATTGAAGAAATTTATTATAAGGGGAAGTCCTCCCTTGTATTCTCCTTCCCATAACAGCTTATACTGATCCATTGTAGCAAGGCAAATAGCCTCCCATACAGGACCGCAACCCATGGAACCGTCTCCTATATTAGCTATAACTATTCCTTTTTTTCTGTTTATCTTTTTAAATAAGGCTGCTCCTACTGAAATATCAGCAGATCCACCAACAATTGCATTATTGGGATAGATTCCAAAAGGTGTAAAGAATATATGCATGGAACCACCTAATCCCATATTAAATCCGGTTTTGCGGGCAAAATTTTCAGCTAGAATCCCATATATCAAGAAGTCCATTGCTAATTCCTTAACATTGCCTTTGTCCTTTTGCTTTCCTTCAACTACCTTTAAAGTTCTGCCGTCAAAAAAGTTTTCCATTATATTAAGCAACGTATCATCGCTTAACTTTTGAATAGCTGAAAGTCCCTTTGCAATAACTTCTCCGTGACTTCTATGAGAGCCGAAAATGAAGTCATCCTTATCTAGCAAGTATGCCTGGCCTACTGCAGATGCCTCCTGCCCCAAGGAAAGATGGGCCGGTCCCGGATGGTTATATTCTATACCATTGTATTCTCCTGTAGTTTTAATGGCATTTATCATTGTTTCAAATTCACGGATAATAGCCATATCCCTGAATATTCTAAGAAAATCTTCTTTTGTGTAATTTTCTTTTTCATCCTCAATTGTTTTGTTATATTGATTTACAGGAATATCTTTAAATGTTATCTTACCGCTTTTTCTTACTTCCTTCGGATCAATAAATTGTGACTTTGGCATTTAATCCCCCTCTTTTCATTAATTGTAATAATATTGCTAATCGTGAACTACACTTTCTTCTTTTCTTAATAAATTAATTGTCCTAAAATCTATCCTAAAATCTAAATGTATAATTTCATAATTAATACTAAAGTAACTAAAACTGGAATATTCCTTCTCTTATTATCTCTGATACTGTTGGATGAGGGAATATAACTTCTTTAATATCATCTACCCTCATCTCCATCTCAATCATGGCTGCAGCACCATAAATAATTTCTGATGAATAGTTTCCTATCATATGAAGACCAACCAGCCTGCGGTATTTCTTATCTATTAAAATCTTGCATATACCGTCTCCACCTTCATTTTCAGCAAGATATCTTCCACTAAATCTCATTGATATTTTGGAAATCTCAACTTCTAAACCTTTTTGCTTTGCAGTTTCTTCCGTTTCACCAACTCCTGCTACTTCAGGATTGGTATATATAACATAAGGAACAGCATTATAACGCATAATATCCTTTTTGCCTAAGATATTGTTTATGCAAACTTCAGCTTCTCTATAAGCAGTGTGAGCAAGCATTGAATATCCGTTTACATCACCTGCAGCATAAACTCCGGGTATGTTGGTTTGACACTTTTCATCTACTTTTATATGTCCTCTTTCAGTCTCAACACCTATTTTATCAAGTCCATATCCTTCTATCACAGGTCTTCTACCAATGCTCATTAAGACCTTATCAGCCTTAATAGACTCTTTTTCTCCTTTATACTCATAAATAACCTGACCTTTTTTAACCTCAACTACTTTAGAGTTTAGTTTGAATACAATACCCTTTTTCTCATAGTTTT
>CAZEYH010000156.1:0-6267 GCA_964515895.1 uncultured Clostridiaceae bacterium
CTTGTTAAAGTTTTCTACAATCTCTATAAATTTGTCTTGATCCGCGTCTATCTTGACTGGGTTCGCCAATACATAAGAGTTCAAAAAATTACTAATCACATCAGCAAATGCGTGCCTGACCCTGTAATCCGCCTTCTTTTCATCGTTTCTGCGCTTTCCGTTAAGTATCGCTGCGTTATTAGAAAGGTAGTAAGATTCTAGTATATTCAGCCTAGGAACTTGATAATTATAGTGGTGTATAATCATTCTAGACAGTATCCTGCTGTCATTAAGAATATCCTCTATGCTTTCTGTTCTATATCGGAGAACAGAATCTTCATTATATAATGTGTTTGCGATATAGCTTCTGGCTGTATCCGCTCCATGTTCAAAATCCATGTTTATAACCCATACGCTTTCAATGCTTTAATTTGTGCTTGTGTGTCAATTTCTTTTCCGTTTTTTAATATTCGAATTATACTTGCCAAACTATCTGGCGCATCGTCATGTTTTGCATTCTCAGTATATTCCAAAATCTGATTGATGTAATTAGGATCCGTCCCATTTGCAAAGATAACGTTTTCCCATTCGCCCCTTAGAAGTGTGCTAATCTTGATATATTTGTTCATATGTTCGTGATATGACTGTACTGGATTCTGAACCTTTTCTGCTAAATAGCCTTTGTCTGCATTTCTCTCCATATAGCAAGTCCCGGCTTTGAATAGATTTCTTTTCGTTTCAAATTCATCAAGGCAATCATCTACGTGTTTCTGTCGAAGCAATCCGTATACTAATATCTTCTCGCCTTCTTTTTTAGCAATAGTAAATGCTGTTCCATCTTCACCGCCGTAAGAAGCGTCTATATGACAAATTCCGTTCGTTATATCTACGTCCCCTATTGTAGGTGCTTTAAATAATCGATTCTCATCTGCTATATGTTTTAATTCATAATTGGCAGCAAACAACGAAGGTGACATTGAATCTCTCAAATACTGCAATTGTTTATCACTAATTAATTTCGTTGTATAACAATCATATTTATGTAGGTTAGGCATCAGCGTAAATGCATCTTCTTTGTGCCATGGTGTCCCACAGTTAATCAGCCTGCCATTCCTGTTTTTAATATTTTGCAATTCTTGATATGTTAATTTTGTTCGTTCCCGCTCCGCCGGGGATATTCTGTCAACAAGATTGATAATATCATCTGTAATAATAATGTCCCCGTGCTTACCAGTCATACTTGCTTTGGATCCCAGTCCTAGTAACTGTGGTGCTCCACTCGGGTTGCAATTCAGGTTGGTATCCACCTCTGTCGCCGATTCCCTTGCTAAAATAATAGGCGTGCCGTAAATGTAATTAGATAAACATTGATATATTTCGCTTTTCAATAAGTTAGCAACTAGATTGATAATCTCCTTAACGTCTGTGTCTGTTTTTCGCAAGAAAATGATGTTTTTATCGCTGTCATATACAATCATCAATGATATGGCTATCGCCAAGCAAGTCGTCTTAAAACTGCCCCTGTGGGCTTGTAGCGTGTAATCTTCCTTTGAAAATAAAAAATACCTGATCCATTCATTATGAAGTTCGGTCAAATCTTCAAATCCATTATCAATCCCAAATGATATAGGGTTAGTCGCTATCAGTTTCTTCCAGTTCATTTTTTAGATACTTTCTGAATTTATCGCCTCTTTCAGCAATGCTTAATTCACCCGCCATAGATACTTCTTGTTCTTTTCGGTCTCTCCACCTCTCCGGCGCCAAGTTCTTCAACGCAAACGCAAGTGCTCCTGTGTCTGGTGGGACGTGCCTTGTCGTCACCTTTTTCCACTTTCTCGTGATCCCGCCCACTTCTTCCACATACACGGTCTCTTCCTTGTATTCTCCGCCCATTCCTCTCGTATACAACGATTCTTCCAGCGTCTCTACAAGTTCCTCTTTCCCTTTTTTTAAAGCCTCCAACAATTCCACATAATTGTTTTTATATACGCAAAAAGAGCTTTCAGACACCCCGAGTTTCTCCGCCACTTGTCGCTCTGTCAGCCCCTGCCTTCTCCAAGCAGGTATTCTGTCCAAGTACGGCTTAACATGCGTCTCATACTTGTTTGGTCGGCCTCTGCCCTTTTTCTTTCCGCTCATACCTTAGCCTCACTTGCTCAACGTGAAATAAATTCCTCTTTCGTCTTTTTTTATTTTCATCTTGTCAAACATGAGCGCTGGGTGATTTTGGTTCTTTGTCGTAAGGTATTCCTTGAACTTTCGTGCCGTTGTCATGTTTAATTGTTCGTGGTATCCCTTTCTCGTTCCTGCGTTCCAATCCAATTCAGCAAGCGGTGAATCGAATGGAGTCGGTGTCTCTTTTAGCACATCTTCAAGATACACCTTTCCTTCTTCTTTGACTCTAAACAGCAAGTGACTGGTGTTGAACGTCATTTTCGACGCAAATGTTTCGTCTTTGAGACACACCCCGCAACAGTTTGGTCCGTCTCCCATCCCTCGCAGTTCATTTTCCCCGACATAAAGCTCTATCCCAGCCTTGTCAGTTTGCTTTCTCACCATCTCCACGTACCGTCTTTTTATCTCTTTCGGTATCAAGAAGTCCGTTCCTTCTCTGTGGTTCCATTTCCTGTAAGTCTCCTCAAGGTCGATACCCAGCGTCTCACTCATCTCCTCAAATTTCTCTGACGATCCTTTTTTTAAAAACTCAATAACAATGGCGTCTGCTGTATCTTTCACGTTATCCACGTATTCTCTTATCGTCTCTTCATTGTGTAACCACGGAATAAACGGTTGCCAGCGTACTACTACTTTTTTTGCCTTCCCTTTATAGGGTTGCAAGTTCTCCAACCGCTCCTCACTGCTCGGTACCTTCTTCTCTATCTTTTTGTAAACATCGCCAAAGCCTATAATGCTACACTGCATAATATGGTTCCCGTTTTTCATTAATTCTGCATACTCTGGCAGTGGGTTCTTTGTACTCCACATCACAGGATAATCGCCGATCGCCTCAATAAGTCCTCTTGAGTGCCTTGCTTCCCTCTCCACCTTTACCGGGAAAGGATCCGCCATCCCGCCTATATGCACTGGCTGTCTACGGTTTACGTAGTACCTTAAAATCTCTCCATCTATTTTCTCACCCTTAATCAGCCTCAACAACTTGTTGTAGTCCCTAGGGTACGCGCTCTCAAAAATCTTTGCATCTTCCCCTACGTTGAACTTCGCAAACGTCCTTGCAAAACAATATTCGCACCCGTGAGGGCACCCAGCGTACGTGTCCATGCTCAACGGGTATGCGCAAAATGCCATCTGACTCGTTATCCTAAGATTACAGCTTTTCTTCTTCATCCAAAAATTCCTCCTCTATAAACCTCACCAGCTTTGACTCGAATCTCTCCCCTGGCTCTTTTACGTCGTTTGCGTATCTATCAATGATCCGTGCCTCGTATTCGCTAAGTACGAGCCTGAACGTCTCGAAAAGCCGTTCCGCTTCCTCAAACAGTCCCTCGTCCCCGAAGTCCTCCGCCTCGTCTCTTTCGTCCTCTCCCGCATCCTCAAGTAGTAGGTCCTCTCCGGTTCCGAGTTCCACAAATCCGAATTCTCCCATATCTAGGTCCTTTATCCCTTGCAATTCTCTGTCCAGCAAGTCAAAGTCCCATCTTGAGAGTTCCTGTGTTTTGTTGTCAACCACCCTGAGCGCCTTTGCCTGCGCCTCGGTCAAGTCTTCCGCCTTTATCGTTGGCACCTCTTCCATTCCTAGTGCCTGCGCTGCCTCCAGCCTGCTGTGCCCCGCTATAACCACGCCATTCTTGTCTACAACAATTGGCACCAAAAATCCAAATTTCTGAATGCTCTTCTTTAGCATCTCAGCCGAGTGCTCTTTTGTTCTTGGGTTGTTCTCGTAAGGTGTTATGCTGCTTATTTTTTCGTTCCTAATATCCATAATGTCCCGCCACCCTCTTCACAATTTCGCTTTCCGGGTTCATGCCCTCTTCTTCTATTTTTTGAAACACACGCCTTAATATTTCTGCTTCCTCTGCCGTAACAACCAGCGTGTATTCTATCATTCCCTTGCTTTCCGTTTCCTTTTCTTTTGGAAAACCAAACAAACTGGTATCAATCTCCTCGTTTATTTCATCCAGCTCTGATTGCAACTTTCCATAGTCCCAGTCGCTGTACTCCGCTATTTTATTGTCCGCTATCCGGAACGCTCTCACCTGTTCATCCGTTAGATCGTCTGCATAAATGCATGGCGCTTCTTCAAGCCCTAGCCTCTTTGCTGCTTTTAATCTGGTATGCCCTGCTACAATCACATTGTTCTTGTCTAAAATGATTGGGTTTTTGAATCCGAACTCTTTAATTGAATTCGCTACTGCTTCAACGGCCCCGTCGTTTAATCTTGGGTTATTTTCGTACGGTACTATTTCGTCAATTTTTTTGTAAATAATTTCCATGATATTTCTTTCTAATATGAGCAAAGCCCGCTGAGAAAAGGAATTCAGCAGGCTTTGGGAGGAAATGAAAAGACAAAAAGTTGGAAATTAACAACTCTTTGGAAATAAAACCGTTTTTCGATGAACACTCGTTTATCATTTGAAGTTGCAATGCTGTGTCGAACAACGGTTTTATACAACTTTTACATTTTAATTATACCAACTATACCTGCAGAAATCCTTGCAATTTTATGCAATTTGCATCACATGTTCATTCTATCGGTTAATGCTGTGATCCCTTTGTTTCTCATTTTTTGAATGCTACTCTCCGATAATTGTAATTCCTCTGCTATTTCGTAATCCTCTTTTTTATCAAGGTACGCTTTAACAATGACCGTTTGATAGTTTGGTCTGATTCTGGTTATGCAATACATTAACTTATCAAGTGTCATTGTTATTTCTCTTAACTGCTGTAATGTTTTTTTGTAGTAACTCCTGTAATTCTCGCACTTCTTCAGTAAATCCTCAGTTATACTCCATGTATCTAATGATTTTTGTACCCGATCATGTTCTAAATTGGCGACACTTGGATACAGTTCTTTATTTGCTTCGCTCTGGAGGTTCAATAAGATTGTTTTTACCGCCTCTCGGTTGTTGTTGTAATTAATTAGTAGTTCTCGCACCTGATCGTTTGTGAACGGTTTGGAGGGTGCTTTTTCTATGTTCCTATACGCTGTTTGAACTTTATCCGTCATTTTTGTTTCCGCCTATGAATGCTAATGTGATTAATGTTATACAGATAATAATTGTAATTTGTACTGCTGTGCTCATGGTCGCTCCTTAAATAATTTTTCAACAAATTCATTCATGTTAATCTTTAAAGATTCGTTTTGTAATTTGTTCATTTCTTCTTTTATCCGGTTCATCTTTTCATTAATTTTGATGCCTTGTTCGTTTAATTCGAGCGCCTCGTTATAGAGTTTTGTCATTTTGAAATATATTTCTACTTGTCTATCATTCATATCAAATTCCTTGTTGAATAATTCTCGTCCAATACACGCATGTACTCTTTGTATAGCCATTTCAATGCTTTGATGGCATCAGTAATGTCCGGTTCGATTGCTCCACTGGTTACGTCTTCGATATACTCATATTTATCTGGCACACTTAGTTCCTTAAATTTCATCTTCATCACCTCTCACTTGTGCACTAACCATTTCTATTTTTACCCCATGCTCCAAACATTCTCGGCAGATATTTCGCCATTTACCATTTATTTTTATACTTTCCAACTCTTCTTTTTCTTGGTTGCACCAGTCACATGTCATAGCTAATCCCTTTCTGGTAGAAATTCATTGAAAAACCACGTTAATTCAGATTTGTATTTGTTTATAATTTGATATGCAGGATCGTAGAACTTGTAATAGCCAAATATGCTTGAATCACGGTTTTGGCGGTTCTCGTACACAGCAAAATCATTTATTGCCTCTGAAAAATATATACTCCATTTTTTCTCGAACGCTGTTTTCCAATCAGGCTTCCAATCCCCATTTAATTCTTTTCTATCTTTCCTCACGTTTTCAATTAGTTTTAACGCTCGTATCATATCCTCTGCTTCTTGTTCAGTTTTATAATAGTTACCAATTGAAATTGCACCTTTGTCATAGCAAGTATTCGTACATTCAAAACGGTCTATTCTTCCAAATGTACCTATTGTATAATACATATCGCCCATTTTGGGGAAGCTATCGTTTCTTATTGCCTTTTCTTGCTCCTCAGTTAATTCGATTTCTATCTCTTTTCCGTTATCTAATGTTAATTTTGCTTTCATTTTCTTGTCCTTTTCTAGGTCTATTAT
>CAZEYH010000157.1:0-1416 GCA_964515895.1 uncultured Clostridiaceae bacterium
GTTAAATTCTGAGCTTTTATATAATTGTTCTTCATTTTGAATTCTATTGCTAAATTTATCCATTTCCTCGTCCTTATGGCCAAACTTTTCAAATATAAAATATCTATTGATTCTTTTTGAGTATTCTAAAGGAGTTTCACCGGGTACTATAGGATAGTCTTGAATAGATAGAAGTTTGAAGTAGTAGTTTGTAGTTTCCAGTACACTTTTCTTGGGAGGCATATTTTTCAATTTTATATATTTAAATTTATTTATGAACAAATTAATTATTGAAGTAACTATGATTAGGAATAATACAACTATTAATGTCCACAATAAAAGCATTTCATAGTTTATTACTTCTTTTTCATTTTCCATATTTCTTGAGGAGGCCATTCCCTCTAATAAGGATGGATCATACATCTCAAGCATCTGCATATATTCCATATAGTATGGGTCATCTACAAATTCACTGCTTATTGTACCTGATCTCTGAGTTCTATAGAAACTTGACATGAAAGGGGAGGTAGGCTCGAAAGGTACCCATCCCAGTCCTTCAAAATATACCTCTACCCATGCATGAGCATTTTTATTTGTAACCTCATATGTATTATCTTTGATTGGCTCAGGTGGCAACATGTAACCTTCAACATATCTTGCAGGAATGCCTATACTTCTAAGCAAAACAGTCATAGCTGTGGCATAATATGTACAATAGCCTTCTTTTAAATCGAAAAGGAAAAAGTCTACGAAGTCATTGTCTTTTGGTGTTGGGCGTGGCTTTAAAGTATAAGGGAATTTCCAGGACAGATGCGTTTCTATGGATTTAACCTTATCATAGTTACTATCTTCCCTTGAAGTAATAGCTATTGCAAGGTCAGTAATTCTTTCAGGAAGATTATCCGGTAGCTGAAGGTATTTAGAATATATGTCATCAGCCTCTTGAGATAGTTTTCTAATATGCTCTATATCTATAGAAATAATTTCACCTTTTAATCCTTTAAATATAAATTCACTTTCATGCTCTTTTAAGAGGTCGTTATATAGCCCTTTATAACTTCTTCGAAGAAGTTCTATAACTTTATCTTCATTATATTTTAAATTATAGGTGTTTATAGTGTATTGAAATCCTTTTCCGAGTTTCTTGCCTGTTGAAATCATACCTTCCTGATCTATATATATTTCTTCCGGAGCAAGGGTTGAAAAACTAAACTCCAACAACCCCGGGAGGGTAAAAAGGGTTTTTGTCTTTAGATTTAAATATGTTATAGTTACTTTGTTTTCTTCCAAGAAATCATTTGCATCAGTGCTGCCTGCATTATTGTTCTTACCACTATCTATATAGTCATCTGTTGCAATAATATCGGGATTTTCTTCTGAAAGTAGATTAATGCCTAATATTGGTTCCAGGATATCATAAGCTAATACATCATCTGA
>CAZEYH010000157.1:1516-6255 GCA_964515895.1 uncultured Clostridiaceae bacterium
GTTGAAATACTGGGGTAATTTAGTAATATGGGATTTAAGTTAAGAGAATTTAAATTGACAAAACTTAGATTTGTATTACTATTGCTCCAAGAATACCCGGTGTAAACATCCCTGCCTGCTCCCTTTAAATAAATCTTTTTACTACTTTCAACTCTTAACACAGGCGTTTTGTCCAGTTTGACTTTTCCTCCCAACTTACCGTCATCCTGCCCAAAACCTGTGGAATTAAAAGAGAAGTAATCATAAGATGCATATCTGAATTTATCATTAAAATAGTCATAAACTTTATTAATCTTTTTATCAAGCCATTCCCATTCAATAGGCTTACTATTTTTCGGTAATGCAAATGATACAATAAAAACCATTAGGCAAAATGGTAAAACATATAAAATAAAAATAATGGGGTTTACATAATCATGATAACTTTTCTTGGAGTTTTTCATGTATATATGCCTAAAATAATATAGAATTACTAAAAAAACAAAAAGATAAAATGAGAAGTAACTAATAGAATAATCCATCATCCATTGTATGACGAAAACAAATATTCCACAAAGTATTATCAAAAAGCTGATTTGCTTTTTTGTGAAAATATATATTAAAAGAGATATAACAAGTATTAAAAAGAGAGTAGTATAGTTTTTATATATTTTATCTAGTTCTTCATATCCTCCCAGATAATTGTAGTTCCACTGAATAAAGGCTGATATTGCTTCTAATGAATCAGCAAATGCTTTTTCATGTATAAGATAAATTAATTGTGAGCAGATAATAACTGCTGTGGATATGCCTGTAATTATTAAAGAATACTTGTTTAATAATATTATTGCGTAAACTATTACTATGAAAAATGCAATAACTAATATTTTAATAGGTGAGTAGCCAAATCCAAGGGTAAAGGTAAGTGCATAAACAAGACTAAAACTCGTTAATACAGTCAAAACAATATTAACTATTGTTGTGTTTATATTACCGTTTATATTGTCATTTATAGTTGGCTTTGAGGTATTTGTTTTTTCCGCATTTATCTTGGTTTTAGCTTTGAAATTTCCCATTTTAACCCCTCTAATATAGTAATTTGCATTTACTTGCCGTTCTGGCACGGGCTTTGTTTTATCTTATTTTACCTTTTGCTTTACCTCTCTAATATAGGCTTTATTTCATCATTTATGTTTAATCTATAAAAGTATCCACCAATTTTAGGGATGTTTAATAGAATGTTTTCAGCGTCTTCATCGGTTCTACCTATCAGATCTTCCGGGGAAACATAGACAATAATTGTATTAAATCCTGAAAAAGTTGCATAATAAATGTTATTGTATAAATCATAATTTAAATTGGATGTAAATATTAAAAGGTTTGTTTTAACAATACTGTTTTTTATATATACATCCAAAATGTCTGAAAGTTCATAGCTATCAGAGAATCTTATTTCAGTCAAATTATTGTAAATGTTTTGAAATTCGAAAGGAGTATTCGCTCTTATATCTGTAATTTTATTTGTATAATAAATGAAATTCACGGGTATCCAGCTATATAGACAATAGTGAATAACAGATATAGTGCTTTCAATTAGCATGTCTTCAATTATCGTGTTTTGCTCAAAGGAATAGTTGTTTTTTTTCAAATCTAGTAAAACAATAGCACTTGCCTCAGTGGCACTCTGAAACTTCCTTATCATAATTTCATTTAGCTTTGCCGTAAGCTTCCAATGTACTTTTTTAAGACTATCTCCATACTCATATTTACGTATGTCCTGCAAGGCTCCAATATCTTCATATTTACTATTTAACACCGAATAGGATTCCGATACAAAGTCTGTCTTTAACCTGAACCTATCTAATATAATTACCCTTGGGTAAACAGTTATACTAAGTGGGAAAGGTACTTTGTAGGTAAGCCTTAATATGCCCAAAAAATCCTCTATCTCAATCTTATCTACTCCAATTTCATAATTTCCGCTATATTTACATGATAAGTTAAAAGTAAATGTTTTTTTATCTAAGGGAGGGAGGGATAAGTTTCTTGTTTCAAATTGCTTGGCAAAAATTGACTCTGTTCCAAAAAAGGTAATTCTCATATATGGGTAAAAAAAGATATCTTCATTGCTTATCATAAAAATGTAATTAATGTTATCTCCTTTGATGATGAACTTCTTATCTATCTCCTGGAAAAATTTGAAGCGAAAATAAATAACAATTGTATATGTAAAAGATAGTATAGGCAACATCAGGGCAGTAAAAAATAACATATACGGTACTTTGCCACCATAAAAATAAACAAATATGATTGATAGAAATAAAAGGCATAAATAAATTATTCTATTCCAAATCATTTTACAGTCACCGCAGGTACAGTTATATTTTTTAATATTGTTCTTAGTATTTCTTCAGGTGTTATTTTCTTAAGTTTGGCTTCCTGTCTAAGAAGTATTCTATGGGATAATACCGGTATCACCATCTTTTTTATGTCATCAGGTAGAACATAATCTCTACCATTATAAAAAGCCCAAGCTTGGGATGCTCTAAAAAGAGATAAAGAACCTCTGGGGCTAGCTCCTAGCAATACTTCGGGGTTTTTTCTGGTTGCATCTACAATGTCAACAATATATCGGTTTAAGGAGTTGTCTACATAAATCTCTTTTACCTTTTTCTGCAATGATACTATATATTGCCCATCAGTTACAGGAGTTAGAGAAACAAGAGGGTTATCAACTTTAAATCTTGTAAGTATTAGACTTTCATCTGAAGGCGATGGATATCCAATGTTTATTTTTAAAGTAAATCTATCAAGTTGAGCTTCGGGTAGAGGATATGTGCCGAGATATTCTACAGGATTTTGTGTGGCTAATACCATAAAAGGCTTTGGCACTTTATGTGTTAACCCATCTACGGTAACCTGATTTTCCTCCATTACTTCAAGAAGGCTTGCCTGGGTTTTAGGTGATGTTCTATTTATCTCATCGGCAAGTATTATATTGCTCATTACAGCTCCGGGCTTAAATTCAAAATCACCTGTTTTTTGGTTGTAAATTGTAAAGCCTGTAATATCTGAAGGTAATATATCCGGAGTAAACTGAATCCTTTTAAAAGAACAATCTATAGACTTTGCTATAGACGACACAAGGCTGGTTTTGCCGACTCCCGGCACATCTTCTATTAGTACATGTCCATCACATGCCAGTGCGATTAATGCCAATTCCACAGCTTCACGTTTACCTGCAATGACCTTTTCTACATTTTCTATTATTTTCTTAAAAGTTTGAAGAGAATCATTCATATTAGCCACCCTTTATATAAAATAAAATTAAGCTTCGACAAATGTATGAGTTTTGACAAATGCACCTTGATG
The DNA here is from genome assembly GCA_964515895.1 of uncultured Clostridiaceae bacterium. Taxonomy (GTDB): domain Bacteria; phylum Bacillota; class Clostridia; order Acetivibrionales; family DUMC01; genus CAZEYH01. Next base: position 4,868 of record CAZEYH010000157.1, read on the forward strand.
AATATAAAATTATGTTTATAAATATATAATAATGTATTATTGTTAAGGTGTAAAGTATGTTAAGTGAATATTGGCATGTGATAAATACAGGTTAAATGTCTAATACTTTTATAACATCTTTCAGTGATTCGGCTGATTTTTTTAGTAAATTAATTTCACGATTGTCTAAAGGTATATTCAATATTGTTCCTATTCCTTTGCTGTTTACAATTGTAGGTAAACTTAAACATACATCATCTATACCATATTGACCATCTAGCATACTGGAAACTGTTAAAATTGAGTTTTCATCTCGTACTACTGCTTCTACAATTCTCTTTACAGCAAGAGCAACAGCATAGTAGGTTGCTCCTTTTTTTTCAATTATTTTATATGCAGCATTTTTAACATCCTCAAATATTTGATGCTTCCTAATTTTTTCATCACACTTATGACATTTTTCACAGTACTCATCTGCATGTATTCCGGCAATATTTGCACTGCTCCAAACAGTTACTTCTGTATCTCCGTGTTCACCTATTATATAACCGTGTACATTTCTTGCATCGATACCTACATGATGTGCAAGAAGATATCGAAAACGCGCAGTATCAAGTACTGTTCCCGAACCTATAACTTTGTTTTTGGGAAAGCCTGATATTTTATAAGTTACATAGGTCAATATATCTACCGGGTTTGTTACGACTAGTAATATTGAGTTACTACAATATTTTATGATTTGTGATATTATGTTTTTAAATACTTGCGTATTCTTTTTTACCAAGTCTAGCCTAGTTTCACCCAGCTTTTGATTTGCGCCTGCTGTTATTATTACAATATCAGAATCTCTACAATCTTCATAGGTACCTGTATGTATTCTTACAGGGCTTACAAATGATATGCCATGATTTAAGTCCATGACTTCACCTTCAGCTTTATCCATATTAATATCTATAAGAGCTATTTCAGATACTAAACCACTTATCATCAATGTATAAGCGGTTGTAGAACCTACAAAGCCTGCTCCAATAATTGTTACTTTGTTTATTAATTTTTCGTTCATATACAAATCCTCCATTATACTGTTAGATTTTTGGGCTTTCTTATAACATGTAATTAATCTTTATTATTTTGTCAACTAAGCAATTAGATCTATAGTTAATGATATTGTACCTCAAACTTGTTGATTTAAACAATAAATTTATAATTTCGCATTGGATGGTGACAAAATATCTAAAAATGTACATCCCCGAATATGTACGTCCCCATTGTTTATAAATAAATTGTACTGTATAATAGGAATAAAGTGACATAAATTCACGCATAGGTGCGCAGCAAAGGATGGTGGTTAACGATGAGAGTAATTGATATTACTGGACAGATATATGAGGGAATGTGGAACTATGAAG
>CAZEYH010000158.1:0-6247 GCA_964515895.1 uncultured Clostridiaceae bacterium
CACAGACTATAGAAAGTATAAAAGCTACTGCTACAGATAGTACCATTAATATACGGGAAGTCTTATTTATAAATGCAAAGCATTTAGTGCTTTTTCCGGTGTTATCAGTGGTATTAGTAGCATCAGTGGCATTAGTAGCATTGGTATCATTTATACGTTTACTACAATCAGCATCTGCATCATGTCCGCTATTCATAAATTTTATATTTTTCTTTTTTGACGAAATTGTTTTAACATTAGCAATTATGTATGATATAAGAATTCCAATACCGGTTCCTACCATAAGTCCTATACCTGTAGTATTTTTAAACGCTACTGCATCATCAACACTTGGAAATATTTTTAATGCAGTGCCAACAGGAATTATTAGCAAATAGGATATTATTGAACCAAGAAACCAAACTCCCGTATAAAGGGCACCAATCAGATAACCTATTCCAACCGCTAATGGAGAAACCCAAATACCTATGAAAAAGTTTCTTGCATAGAGCCATTTAGATACAATAGCTCCGGGAATCCATCCAAGACTATCCCTAAAGAAAGTAAATACAGCTGACAAACCCATTGTGCTAAATAATATGTTGGATTTTTTACCTCCTGCATCTCCTGCGACAATTGTTTCGGCAGCTGCAGCTCCTATGGGATATGGGAGAGCTTCCTTCTCAATAAATCTTGGCCTTAATAGCCAAGTAAGTACTGTACCTAAGATCATGCCGGCCATAGCTATAGCTAGGACTTTCCAAAAATGTTGTTTAAATAGGTCAGGTCCTTGCCAAATTCCTGTAATCCATAATCCCGGAAGGGTAAATGCAAGGCCTCCTGCTACCATTGCACCGGCAGACATAGCTGTCTTGGCAATATTTATTTCATTAAAGGTTGTCTTGCCAAGCATTTTCAACAAGGCCATGGAGAGTACAGCTACGAAAATAGTAGGCCATGGCAGAGCACTCATCCTGAGAGCAGTATACATTGAACTTGCAGTAATTATTGCTGATCCGATAGCACCTATTAAAAGACTCCTAAAGGATAGCTGATATACACCGGCAAAGCTCTTTTCTTTATTAGAAGTATTCAATATAATCATTCCTCCAATATTTTAAATAGTATTTGCTATAGTGTATCTTAAACAAGTATTTGCTGTATGTTACCAAATAACATGTAAGCATACCTATATGCATACTATATATAAAATTATATATATAAACAATACATAATGTATAAATATGCATATATAATAGCACTTGAAAAGCAAAATGTAAATATGTAGTATTTTAAAAGAAACAGAAAGGGTGAAATAATTTTCCTAATAGTGTATAATAGTAGAAGAAATTTACCAGTTTAATACCCGGCTTGATGCTAGTAATTTTGAGTAAAAGAAAAGAAAGTAAAGGGGTATGAGCCCATAAATGAATTATATAGATGATGTCCCTGAACATGTCTTAGAAACCGTCAACCAAAAGTTAAATTACCCAATCAATGTTAAGTTTTTTGTGGTGGGTGATATCACACGTGATGGGTGGTTTTCTAATGTATGGGTATTAATTTCAGAATCCAGGCTGATAGTTGTTACTGATGATAATATAGAAACATATCCACTTGATAGTATAAAAAAAATAATAATAACCAATTTAACCACTGGGGGTATGCTAATTGGAAATATTGATGGAGAAGATACCATTCTATGTAGATATAGCAACAAGTACACCAAACAGTTTGGGCAATTTTGTAAAAACTTTTCTAGACTCCAAAATAATGAAAACATAGAGGACAAAAATATCGATAAGGAAAAGAAAGATAAGAAGGTCGATATAGATAAAAGATCAATATCATTAAGACTTCTATCATATGTGTGGAAGTATAAGAGTAAAGTTGCCATGGTACTAATATTTATGGTTTTTTCTTCGATATTAAGCCTTATCCGTCCATATATAGAAGGACAAATACTCTTTGATCAAGTATTTAAAAAAGGGAGCAAGTACTATGGCAGAATAAGTTTGGTTATTAGTTTAATTGTAATATCTCAATTCATGTCCTTATTGATAAGCATTATACATGGGAGAATTACTGCAAAAGTATCGGCAGAAGTTGTTTGTGATGTTAAAATAGAAGTTTTTGAAGCTATGCAAAAGCTTCCAATGAGCTTTTTTGTAGATAACAGAACCGGTTCTCTTATGAATCGAATAAATAACGATTCAACTACAATCCAAAACTTTTTAACAGATGGATTTGCATATCTTATAGTTAATTTATTAACACTTATTGGCATCATAATCATGATGGTTAAAATAAATTGGAAGCTTTCACTTATAGTACTTATCCCAGCATTAATTACAATTTATGGTACAAAGAATATCTTTCCAAGAATATCTAAGTATTTTTCTCAAAGATTTAGAAAATCAAGCCGTTTAAATTCTTTTTTAAACGATAGTCTTATGGGTATAAGAGTAGTAAAAGCATTTGGTAAAGAAAAAATAGAAATAGAACGATTTAAAGATGCAAATAATGATCTTGCTGAAATAGAAACTGATTCGGCAAAATACATACATACTATTTTCCCTCTATATAGTCTCGTATTGAATTTTTCAAGACTGGCAGTTTGGGGATTAGGTATATGGATGGTCATTAATCGAGATATCACATTTGGCATGCTTGTATCTTTTACTCAATATCTTGGAATGTTATATGGACCTCTTCAGTTTATGGTACGGGTAGTCGAATGGTGGTCAGATTCTACCAATGCAGCTCACAGAATCTTTGAGATAATAGATATCGGAGTGGAAATGCAAAGTACTGAACGGCGTTTAAAGCCGGAAAGTATAGAAGGAAATATAAAGTTTAAAGGAGTAACATTTTCTTATGAACCAAACAAACCTGTGCTCCATAAACTCGATATAGATATTAATTCGGGTGAAATGATTGGAATTGCAGGACAATCTGGTGCAGGAAAATCAACAATCATCAAATTGATTACAAAACTCTATAATATTGATGAAGGGAAAATATTGCCTTTTCTAAACCGGATGCTTCACCGGAAGATATTATAATTGCAGCTAAAACTGCAAATGCCCATAATTTTATTCTAGAATTACCCGATGGATATGATACCTTAATAGGGGCAAGAGGTCAGGATTTATCAGGAGGGGAAAAGCAAAGATTATCAATAGCACGAGCCATCCTTAAAAACCCTAAAATATTAATATTGGATGAAGCAACTTCTTCTCTTGATACAGAAACTGAACTTCGTATACAAGAAGCTATGAAAAGATTGGTTGAAGGCAGAACAACAATATCTATAGCCCACAGGCTTTCTACTTTAAAGGATGCCGACAGAATAATTGTTATAGAAGAAGGACGTATTATTGAGGAAGGTGAACATCAATATCTTATTGATATTGAAGGTACTTATTATAATATGGTTGAACTTCAGAGGAGAGCATTAGAGATAGGGGGTAGAGTTGATTAATGGATGTAATGGATAAAATAGGCAATGCGGACAAGGTAGGTAATATGGATGATGAAAACGGTATTAAATATTTGGATTATAAAAACTGCAAATTTGAAATGACCAGTGGAGGGTTTCTAAAATTAACTGTTGACAATAAAGAATACCCTTGTGTTGAGCTTTATAAAACCTTTCCTTTTACCCACCCCAGGAGTTATGTATTTGTAAAAGAACAAGGGGGGAATGAAATAGGCTGTATTAAAGATTTAGACCATTTTCCACAGCAAACAATAGAGTTTTTGGAAGCAGAATTAAAAAGGAGATATTTCGTTCCTAAAATATTAAAAATTATTAAACTTAAAGAAGAGTTGGGGGAGTACAAATGGGTTGTTGAAACAGACTCCGGAAGAATAGAATTTAACACATCAAGGCGTAGAGGTAACCTCCTTATGATAGACGAAAAAAGAATGTTGGTAAAAGATATCTTCGGGAATAGATATGAAATACCCAATATTGAAAATATAAGAAATAGCAAGTATAGAAGAATGATAGAAGCAGTAATCTATTGATTGATAATATGGTTATTACCCGTAAAGTCATGAAACGACCTTCTGGAGATCAAATGTAATATTAGTATTGCATCGGATATAGAAGGTATAGGGAGAATGTAGAGAGGGATAGCCGAAACATGAAAATTAAATTAAATAAAAATAATAAAGAAAATAAGAAAAGTTTAAAGAAACCTAAATGCGCTATAAACAAAAAGATAGATTCAAAACATAAAATTATTAGTATCGTTACGATCCAATGGAAAAATATTCTTATTGCTTTTTTACTATTCAATCTAGTGACAATATTTTCTCTTGTTGAGCCGAGATTTTATCGGATACTAATAGATGATTACGCTATGGCGGGAAAAGGGGATATATTTATAATTTTAAAATACTTAGGTCTCATACTATTATGCAATTTAATAGTTAGCCTATCATCAATTATAAGAAATCGAATTATGGCCAAGTCAGGAAGTATTATTTCCAGAGATTTAAGAAGTCTTGTATATGAAAAACTGCAGGAATTATCAGTAGAATATGTGATGGAAAGAAAAGCCGGCGAGCTTATGAATCGTGTAACAGGCGATACAAGACATATTAGAAACTACATTCAAAATCAGGTAACTCAAGGAATTAATCAACTGTTTATCCTAATAGGCGCCTGTATTATATTATTTAGCCGAAATTGGAGAATGGCAATTTTAATTGTAGTTCCTGCTCCTTTAGTAGGGTTAATTAGTTATTCCTTACGCGGAAGAATTAGGTATATGCATAGAAGACAACGTAGGCAATGGGATAAAGTAAACTCTTTTCTACAAGATATTTTAAGGGGTATGCAGGTAGTTAAGATGTTTGGGCAAGAGGATAGAATTATCGAAAAGTTTAAACAGGACAGTAAAGATTTTAGAGATATTACTATTGATAATGAGAAAAAATGGGCAACTATCTTTCCACTTCTTAATTTTTTAATGAGGGCAGGTACATTTTTTGTACTATATTATGGCGGAATATTAATTCTTGGTGAAAAACTCAAGATTGGTGAACTTTTTGAATTTGTACAATATACATCTATGATATATGGTCCTCTTCAATGGATAAGCTTTTTGCCTAAGATGACTGCAGATGCAGTAACTTCCCTAAATAGAATATCTGAAATATTAAACGAGGATCCAAAAGTAAAGGAACACCCTCATGCTGTCGAACATGAAATCAAAGGAAATATTTGCTTTGAGAATGTATCTTTCGGTTATTCAGATGAAAATACCGTACTTGATAATATTTCTATTGATATAGAAGCAGGAAAGATGATTGGATTAGTTGGTCATTCCGGTGCAGGGAAATCCACATTTATTAATTTGGTAATGAGGTTTTATGATCCAAATAGTGGAGATATTTTTGTAGATGGTATAAATTTAAAGAAAATTTCCCAGAAATGTTTTAGGAGTCAATTGGGTGTTGTACTTCAAGAAACATTTCTATTTGCAGGGAGCATATTGGATAATATAAGATATTCTAAACCTAATGCTACCCTTGAAGAGGTTATAAATGCTGCAAAGGCAGCAAATGCCCATGATTTTATAATGTCATTTACAGACGGATATGATACAAAGGTAGGCGAATACGGACAGCGTCTATCAGGAGGGGAAAAACAGCGGATAGCTATTGCAAGAGCAATACTTTGCGATCCAAAAATACTTATACTTGATGAAGCTACGGCATCTGTTGACACTGAAACTGAACAAAAGATACAAGAAGCTCTTGGTAGAATAATAAAGGGTAGAACCACAATAGCCATTGCACATAGATTATCTACACTTAAAAATGCTGATAGATTAGTTGTTATTGATCATGGAAGAATTACTGAAACAGGTTCACACCAAGAATTGATGGAAAAGGAAGGCATATATTATAGAATGGTTACAATTCAAAGTGAAATAAACGCAATGTAAATATTATATGCTGCATATTAAAGGCAGGAAGTTTATTAAACATGATTTGTGAATTCTTTAATTTGTAGAAATAAATAATCATAAAATATTACAAAATATCATAAATAATTTATAGAACTAGGTAGTTTTATGGTATACTATTTATTAAGCATAAAGAAGTGCTTGCACTAAAATAACTATAATAATTGTCATAATATTTATTATAGTATACATAGTAGTCAAGCATTTATGTTAACTAATAAAATTAATAAAAATTAAATATTGTTATTGCAAGTGCCGGTATATTTTATCGGCATTATAGGGAA
>CAZEYH010000159.1:0-6228 GCA_964515895.1 uncultured Clostridiaceae bacterium
GTACGCATAGCTGTTAAAGGATTCAACCCATCGCCTATGGCAGAAAAAGAGATGGATAAAGCAAAGTGGTATATTGAAGAAGCTTTATCTGCCGGGGTAAAGGGACTTTCAATGGGCCTGATGTATGCTCCGGAAAACTACTACTCCTTTGACGAACTTGTAGAGCTTGCGAAGGTTTTAAGAAGATATGGGGGAGTGCTTGCAACACATATAAGAGGGGAAGGTAACAACTTAATTTCATCGATCAATGAAGTTATAAAAATTGCTGAAAAAGCTCAGGTACCTTTACATATTAGCCACTTAAAAGCTGCAGGACGTAATAACTGGGGAGAAAAACTACAAATAGCTATGGAAACAATTCTTAAATGGCGAACTAAAGGGATGGATATTACATGTGATGTATATCCTTATGAAGCAGGTTCCACTTCGCTATTTACATTATTACCCCCATCGATATTAGAAGATGGGATGGAGGAAATGGTTAAAAAGCTTAAAGACAAAGACGTTAGAAACTGGGTTAAGAAGGAGCTTTCTTTAGAACATTCAGATTGGGATAACCTTATATATTCATTGGGATGGGATAGTGTTGTTATAAGTTCTGTAAACAATGAAGAAAATAAGTTGATTATCGGTAAATGCATTGAAGAAATTGCCCAAAATTACGGAAAAGACGCGGTTGACTGTTTATTGGATTTAATAGTATCCGAGAATGGGAAAACCGGCATGGTTATGTTTCATATGTCGCCTAATGATGTAAGACATGTACTTAAGTGGGAGAACTCCATAATTGTTTCCGACTCATTATATACGGGCAAGGGATTGCCGCACCCAAGGTTATATGGATCATTTGCAAGGGTTCTGGCAAAGTATGTAAGAGATGAAAAATTGCTTACAATAGAAGAGGCTGTAAGAAAAATGACATCTTTTCCTGCATGGCGTATGAATATTAAAGATAGAGGCTTAATTAAGGAAGGTTATTCTGCAGATATGGTATTGTTCGATATAGAGAATATTGAAGATACAGCTACATATATAGACCCTATCAACTATTCAAAAGGATTTGATTATGTATTTATGAATGGAAAAGAAGTTATAGTTAATGATAAAATAAATGATGTATTCTATGGAAAATACGTGTAAAGGAGTTAAAGAGAAATGTGTATTTATGAAAGAATGAAGGAATTGGGAATTGAACTTCCAAAACCAGCTACTCCTCTAGGAGTTTATTTTCCTGCTAAGAAATTTGGAGAAAAATTTATTTATATTTCAGGGCAGGGACCGGCAGTAGATGGCAAACCCCTATATGTAGGTAAAGTTGGTAAGGAAGTATCATTAGAAGAAGGGCAAAAAGCGGCATATGCCTGTATGGTAAATGTTTTGAGTGTACTTAATGAAAAGATTAAAGATCTTAACAGGGTTAAAAATGTAGTAAAAATATTGGGATTTGTAGCGTGTACTGATAACTTTTATGATCAGCCAAAAGTTATTAATGCAGCATCACAACTACTAGTTGACATTTTTGGGGAGGAAATTGGAAAAGCATCACGATCTGCTATCGCTACAAATGTATTGCCGGGGAATATTCCTGTTGAAATTGAAGCTCTTTTTGAAGTTGAATAGTATTTTACGGAAAGTCACAGTAAACTTAGCCGGAAGCTATGATTTCAGTCACTGGGATGAAGGCTTAACAGAAAATATTTAAAGCCTAAATTAAAAGGAGATTGATTGCAATCAATCTCCTTTTACAGGATTGGTGTTCCCGGCGGGATTCGAACCCACGGCCTACCGCTTAGGAGGCGGTCGCTCTATCCTACTGAGCTACGGAAACATAAACCTACTCAGCCCGAACTATGTCCACAAATACTAAACAAATTCCGAACTTCCGTAAAATAATTATAGAATGAAATTAGGTATTTGTCAACAAAATTGGCAGAATTCCAAAATAATCCAAGCTGTAAAATAATCAATATACGTAAAACAGAGGGTCTTTGATAGCAGATTTTCTTGGAGTATAGGAATTTGCATCATTGTTTTAAGTTATGAGCGAAGCGAATTTTCTAATTTTCTTGATAGATAGACTCTAGCATATTTATGCTGTATAATATTAGTATAATAACATTGGAAAACTGCATCTCATAAACAGGCAGTAAATATAGTAACAATATAGTACAAAATTATCTTGAAAAGGGGAACAAAAAAAGCAATGAATACATTCTTTTACATAATAATTAACATAATACTTCCAATTTTCTTCCTTATCGCTGTGGGATTTATTGGACAGAAAAAACTTAAAATGGATCTAAGAACTCTTACCAAATTGAACATATATATATTTATACCCGCGGTATTATTTTTGAAAATATATGAAACAAATGTAACCTTAAAGTTTTTCAGCCAAGTACTTGTGTATATACTTATAATTCAAGTAGCTATGTTTATTTTAGGACAACTAATTTCAAAAGCGTTTGGATATAGTCGTAGCATAAAAAATGCTTTCTGTAATTCACTGCTATTTTTTAATAGTGGAAATTATGGTTTACCATTGGTCGAGCTTGTTTTCAATGGTGATCCTGTAGCAGTTACATCCCAGGTATTTGTTATGCTTATTCAAAATATTACCACAAACACTTTTGGAGTATTCCAGGCCAGTTCGGGAAATTCAACTACAAAAAAAGCTTTAAAGAACATCTTAAAGATGCCTTCCATCTATGTAATGGCTTTAGTTATTCTTGTTAAAGTTTTTCATATAACTATGCCGGAATTTGTACTAGTGCCATTAGGATATTTTGCAAAAGGCTTTGTATCCATTGCTTTGGTAACTTTAGGAGCTCAACTTGGCGAAATAAAGCTTGAAATTAAGGTAAGAGATATATTGGTATCTAGCCTGACAAGGCTTGTACTTTCTCCATTGTTAGGGTCCTTGCTTGTATGGGCAATGGGTATAAGAGGTGTTCTTGCAAAAGCCCTGATAATTGGTGTATCAACTCCTTCAGCTGTTAATACCGCACTTCTTGCAAAAGAGTTTGACAACGAGCCGGAATATGCATCTCAAATTGTCTTTGTATCTACAGTACTGAGTGCATTAACGGTATCTCTTGTAATTTATCTTACAGACATTATTTTTTGACTAAAGTCATGAGTTTTCAGCTGGTTTTTAATTGATAGTAAAATATTATTGTTTTACTATCAATTATCAAATAATAATGTGTAAATAATTTTCTTAATTTAATGCAAAATGGTTAGTGATATGTTACTATAGATTTATTATAAAACAATTATTGGAATTGGAGGTATATAAATGCAAACTACTGAGAAAACAAATAAGGCATTGCCTAAAAGAAGTGAGATAGATGATGGATCTAAATGGAAATTGGAAAATATTTATCCTGATAATAATGAATGGGAAAGGGATTATAACAAAATAAAGGAATTATTATCAGAAATAAAAAAGTTTAACGGTACTCTTGAGAAATCAGCAGATAACCTTTTGGATTGCTTGAAGCTAAGAGACCGTCTTTTATCTATAGGAGAGAAATTATTTGTGTATGCTAGAATGAAAAGGGATGAAGACAATACAAACCCCGTTTATCAAGCACTGACTGACAGAGCTATGGCTTTAGTTACAAATCTTAATGCAGAAATTTCTTTTATTGAACCTGAAATAATTTCAATGGATGAATCTGTTCTAAAAGAGTATATTGACAGAAAAAGCGAGCTACAGATTTACAGGCATTTTTTTGATGACATTTTAAGACAAAAGAAGCATACATTATCTCAGAGGGAAGAAGAATTACTTGCATTAACTTCTGAAATTGCCCAAGCGCCTGCAGATATTTTTTTAATGCTTAATAATGCGGACATCAAATTCCCTTTTATTAAAGATGAGAATGGTGAGATGGTTGAGTTAACCAAAGGTAGATATATAAAGTTTTTGGAAAGTACTGATAGAAGAGTAAGAAAGGATGCCTATGAATCACTTTATAGTGTGTATGAGAAATTTCAGAATACCTTTGCAGCATCCTTATCAAACAGTATTAAGAAGGATCTTTTTTTTGCAAAGGTGAGAAAATATAATTCCAGTCTTGATGCTTCCTTGAATTATGACAATATATCAACTGATGTTTATGATAATCTTATAAAAACCATAGATGATAATCTTCATCTTCTTCATAGGTATGTTGATATTCGTAAAAAAGCGATGGGGCTTGAGAAATTATATATGTATGACTTGTATGTTCCTGTAGTAAAAGAGCCGATAAACTATATTGACTATCAGAAAGCTTGTTCAATTGTCGAAAAGGGACTATATCCTTTGGGACCAGAATATTTAAATTATCTTAAACAGGCTTTTTGTTCAGGCTGGATTGATGTATACGAAAATGAGGGTAAAACTAGCGGTGCATACTCCTGGGGCACATACTTAACTCATCCCTATGTTCTTTTAAACTTCCAAAGTTCTATTAAAGATGTATTTACAATCGCACATGAATTAGGACATGCTCTGCATACATTTTATGCTAATAAAACTCAACCCTATGTATATTCTGAATACAGGATATTTGTTGCTGAAGTAGCTTCAATTGTTAATGAGTTTCTAATTATGGATTATTTGCTTAAAAACTCTAAGAACAAGGAGGAAAAAGCGTATCTTCTTAATAACCATCTGGAAGATTTTAGAGGGACTTTATTTAGACAAACCATGTTTGCTGAATTTGAAAAAATAATTCATGATAGCATGTCAAGGGGAGAAGCTTTAACCTGTGACGCCCTTAGTGATAAATACAGTGGTCTTAATAAAAAATACTATGGTGACAGCGTTATAGTTGATGATGAGATAAGCATGGAATGGGCAAGGATACCTCATTTTTATACAAGCTTTTATGTATATAAATATGCTACGGGATTTTCAGCAGCAGCTTCCCTGTCAAAACAGATTATTGAAGAAGGCGAGCCGGCTGTAAAACGTTATATAAAATTTCTTGGTAGCGGTGGATCGGATTATCCTCTTGATTTATTAAAAACTGCTGGAGTAGATTTAACTACACCTGCTCCTATTGAGGATACATTGAAAAAGTTTGAATCCATCCTTGAAGAATTTGAAGCAATGTTATAGTATTGTTAATATAAAAACTTGTTAACAGGAAGGAGGGTGGGCGCTTCCCATGACTTAAGTCACGAGAGGAAGCGTCTAAAAATATGAAGGATCCACGTATTGAGAAACTTGCTGAAATGCTAATAAATTATTCTGTAGATCTTCAGCCGGGGGAAAACATTCTTATAGAAACTACAGGAAAGGCAGATGACTTGACAAAGGAGTTAATAAAGGCTGCATACAAAGCAGGCGGAGTGCCTTTTGTAACTCTAAAGAGCAATGAGATGAACCGTGTCCTTTTGGAAAACTGCACTGTTGAGCAAATGAACAAGACTGCTTCTTATGAGATAGCAAGAATGAAGGATATGAAGGCATATATAGGTATTCGTGCTGCTCTAAATGTAAATGAAATGAGTACTGTGCCTACCGATAAAATGAAAATATATATGGAGCATTATTCAAAGCCCCTACATTCGGAGATAAGAGTAAAGAACACAAAATGGTGTGTTTTAAGATATCCAAACCATTCTATGGCTCAATTAGCCGATATGCCTACAGAATTTTTTGAAGACTATTACTTCAATGTATGTACACTGGATTATTCTAAAATGTCCAAAGCAATGGATAATCTTGTAGATCTAATGAACAAAACAGACAAAGTAAGAATAACAGGAAAAGGGACAAACCTTTCTTTTTCAATAAAAGGCTTGCCTGCGATAAAGTGTGATGGAAAGATGAATATACCTGATGGAGAGGTATTTACAGCTCCTGTACTGGATTCTGTTAATGGTGAATTAACTTATAATACCCCTGCAATTTACCAGGGATTCACTTTTGAGAATATACATTTTAAATTCAAAGATGGAAAAATTGTAGAAGCTTCTGCAAACGATACAGAACGATTAAACAAAGTGCTAGATACTGATGAAGGGGCAAGATATATAGGTGAATTTTCCATAGGGTTGAATCCATATATAGAAAAACCAATGAAAGATACATTATTTGACGAGAAAATAAGCGGAAGTATTCACTTTACTCCTGGTAACGCTTATGATGAGTGTAATAATGGTAATAAATCCGCAATACATTGGGATTTGGTTTATATCCAAAGACCGGAATATGGTGGGGGAGAAATC
>CAZEYH010000160.1:0-6223 GCA_964515895.1 uncultured Clostridiaceae bacterium
CTTGGTGTAAATACTGTACTTTTCAAGGCATATTCCTTTAAAGAGGCAGCAAAAGCAATCAAAATGGCAGGTTATGATGGATTAGAGATTTCTGCTATTAAGGGTATGTGTGAACATTTGGACCTTGATAATTGGAAGGCGCAAAAGGATGATATTAAAGCAGTAATGGAAGAATATGGCCTTATGATGCTATCTTCCGAGGTAGCTTCCCTTGATGAAGACAGACTGATGAAAGCATTTGAAGCGGGAGCGGAAATCGGGATTCCGGTTGTCAATATTGGACCTGGAGGAAAGAAGGATGATGAGGATAGCCTTAAAGTAAATCTTGATGTTATGGCAAAAATGTCGGAAAAAGCAAAGGATTTTGGGGTTACTCTTTGTGTAAAAGCTCATGTAGGTGCAGCAATTCACGATACTCCAACAACACTCAAAGCTATGGATTATATTAAAAGCACCGCTTTCGGCATTGACATGGATCCTAGCCATATTTACCGTGCAGGAGAGCTTCCCGAGGAGGCATTGCCTAAAGTAATAAGTAGAGTAAGGCACATACATATACGTGACTGTAAAGGTAGGGGACCTAGTCCCGGTGAACCTGCATTGCAGGCATGTGGCAGAGGAGATATAAACCTATTTGGATATTTTAAAGCAATGGTTGGTGCAGGTTATGAAGGGCCTGTTTGCTTAGAAGTTATCGGACCTGAACAGGATATGATTGCTGCGTCTATTATTGCGGCAGAAAGCTATGGTTATATGAACGCATGCCTTAAGAAATTAGGAGCAAGATGAAGTGTAAAATAAAAGAAGAGTGACATAAAAATTAATGTGATGCAAAGATTATGAAATAAAATCGAAAGGGGATTTTAACATGGCAAAAAAACCAAATTTACTGTTCTTTGGAATTGACAGTTTAAGGTCAGACCACATGAGCCTTTATGGTTATAGGCATCTCACTACACCCCATATAGATAAATATGCCAAGGGTGGAGTGGTGTTTGAGCATTGTTTTAGTCCTAGCATACCGACTACATCCGGTTATGCCTCAATGCTAACAGGTATGGACTGCTTTAGTACAAATGTTGTAGCTTTAAGACATAAGGGTGGAATTGCAGATGGTGTAAAAACCCTAGCAGAGGTACTTAATGAAAACGGATATAATTCTACTTGTATTGGGTTTGGTGGTAACCCTGCATCCCGTGGCTTTGATAAATATATTGAATTTGAAGGCTGGGGTTCTTGGGAGAGTGGACGTTCATCAAAGGCTGAAAACCTAAACAAGGTTGCCATTCCTGAATTAGAGCGTCTTGCAAAAGAGGATAACCCTTTTTTCCTTTTTATGCGTCATATGGATCCTCATTCTCCATATCTTCCACCTGAACCCTTTCATAGAATTTTTTACGGAAAGGATGAGTTTGATCCCAATAATAAATCCCTTGAACCTGTATATGAGTTCAAACCTTTTAGAGATTATTTCTATACATGGTTTCCGCCGGGATGTACTGATAAAGACTATATAATTGCTCAGTATGATGGAGCAATTGCTTATATGGATGCATGCATACAAAATATATTGATAAAGTTAGAGGCTCTTGGTATTGTAGATGAAACACTGGTTATTTTTATATCCGACCATGGAGAAACTTTATATGATCATGATTGTTACTTTGATCATCATGGATTATATGATTGTACACTGACGGTACCGTTAGTACTTCGTTTCCCCGGAAGACTACATGAAGGAAAGAGATATTCAGAATATTGTCAACTTAAGGATATTATGCCTACAATTCTTGAAATTTTAGAAATTAATACGGGTACAGATTATGATGGAAGAAGTCTTATACCTATAATAAAGGGTGAATATAGGGAACCTGAACCGGAATTTTATATCACAGAGTGCACATGGATGAGAAAACATGGTTGGAGAACTCCGGAATGGAAACTTATTTGTGCATTGGAACCGGATTTCCACTTTAAACCTAAAATAGAGCTATATAATTTGATTAAAGACCCTGAAGAAAATAATAATGTTGCTGAAAAAGAACCGGGGATTGTAAAAATGCTTAAGGAGCGTATGCTTCAATATATAAATAGACGTGAAAAGGAAACAGGTAGAGAGAACCCCATGTATAATAATCTGGATTGGAATGGAAAAGGATGTGGTCCTTTTAAGACATCGCAACAGGCATATGATACTCTTCATATAGGTGATCCCGAAGCTGCTAAAAAGCTCCAGGCCATGCTTGATCAGAAAAAGGGTTAAGAAATTCTAATATTAGGATTGAGATAGAAATCAGGATTAAATTGAGATGTAGAGTTGAGATTAAGTATAAGTATAAATATAAATATAAACATAAACATAAAATCAAATTAAAATTAAATACTGATTTAGAATTAATTCTAATACTAATGCGAATATTTTTGAAAGAAGGATTGTAAATGTTAAAAGCATGTGTTATCGGAATGGGTAACATAGGAAATACTCACGCAAGTGTCTATAAAGAGTGTAATAATGTTGAACTTATAGGTGTTTGTGACATTATCAAAGAGAGGGCAGAGGCTTCTAGCAAGAAGTTTGATGTTCCCTACTATTTAGATGCCCAAGAAATGCTTAAAGAATTGAAGCCAGATATCTGTAGTGTTACTACCGGAGGCTTCGAATATTCAAGTGATCATTATTTATCTACAATACAGGCCCTTGAAGCAGGTTGTCATGTGTTATGTGAAAAGCCTATTTGTAACGACTTGGAAAAAGCTCAGGCAATGGTGGACACGGCCAAAAAGTTGGACAGATGCTTTGCTATTAACCTAAACCATCGTTTCACTCCTGCTGCACGTATTGTAAAACAGTGGCAGAATGAGGGTCGAATTGGTCACTTACTATTTATTAATATGGCATTATGGATTGGAAGGTTTGAACCATCATTTGATACTGAATACTATCACCTTAAAGCTTTAAATCCTCATAGTGTGGATATTATGCGCTATTTTGGCGGAGATGTGGATACGGTACATTGCTTTGCAGTTAAGGCACCCGGAAGAGATATATGGTCAACTGCTTCTATCAATATGAAGTTTAAGAATGGTGCTGTAGGCCATTTGACAAGTTCATATGACATAGCACGAGGACACCCTATGGAACGCTGCGAAGTCGCAGGTACCAATGGGCGCGCAATATTTGAGGATATGTGGCATGAAGCTGTTCTCTATCCTTCAGATAGCCTTGTGAAGCAAGTTTACACTAACCCTGTTTTTGGAGGATTCCGTGATTTTTACGATACTTTCCGAGACAGGATTACTTGCTTTGTAAATCAGGTTGTCAAGGGGGTTCCTCCTGAAGATATTGACGGTTCCGGTGAGCATGGACTAGAAGCAAGCCGTGTGATTCATGCTGCTATTGAATCTATAAAAACAGGACTTCCTGTTAAAGTAGAATCAATAATAAAATAGGGATAATTTTTGCATCAAAGCTGTAGTTTATTCGGTAAGATAAGATTAATTATATAAGATAAGATTAGTTATAAAGGATAGCTTAGGATAAGGGAAATAAGCAAAAGCAATAAGCAAGGGAATTACACAAATTATATAAAGCGTAGTTTATTTTGCAAAAGGGAGAAGATTAAATGGCTGTTGTGAAAAACAAAGATAATATTCTAAATTTAGAAAATAAAAATGTTCCTATATCTATTATGGATACTGAACATCATGGCAAGGTATGGTTACACAGCCACTCCTTCTTTGAAATTGTTTATATTGATAAAGGCTTTTCCATGCATTCCTGTAATGATGAAACAACAATTCTGACATCCGGAGATTTGTTTGCAATAAGGCCCGGTGAAGTTCATGCATATATAAGTGCTCATCATACCTATTTGTATAATTGTTTATTCTATAAAGAGGCCTTGGAGGGAGTTTTATCAGAACTTGTAAAACTGCCCGGAATGAATCAAATACTGGGTCAGCGGCAATCGAAATGGGAAAAACTACATCTAGATTTTACTGAAAGACGTGAAGTTTTGCTTTACCTGGAGAAAATGAAATGGGAACAGATTAACAAAGGCATTGGCTGGGAAATTAACATGAAGAGCCTTTTAACAGGATTTTTAGTATTGTACTCCCGATTGTACAGTAATCACTATAGTAATTCAAATATAAATGATAAAGCACACTTACCACATATTCATAATGCTTTAAAGTTTATGGAAGAAAATTATCAGCGGGATTTCTTAATGAAAGAAATGGCAGATTCAGTAAATTTGTCACCTGACTATATATCTCGACAATTTAAAAGTGCTATAGGTTTATCTCCGATTGAATATCTGCGTAATTTTAGAATAGCAAAGGCAATGGAGAAATTGAAAACTACCGATTTGGCTGTTGCAAAGATTGGAAAAAGTGTAGGATTCAGAGATACTAGTCATTTTTCAAGACAATTTAAGCAGGTTGTGGGTGTTTCCCCCACTGTATTTCGTAAAAATGATTAAAATAATATGAAAGGTGTGAAATTTTATGGTTCTTAAAATAGGTATAGTAGGTATGGGAGGCATAGGTAATCTCCATGCTGAATGTTATAAGAAGGATCCTCTTGCTGAACTTATAGCTGTTTGTGATATTATTAAAGAAAAGGCAGACAATGCAGCGGAAAAACATGGTGTCAAGGCATATTATAGCTTGAAAGAGATGCTTAATGCTCATCCTGAACTAGATATTATTGATGTTACCACCAGTGGTTATGAAAATGGAAGCTGGCACTATGCTCCTGTAATGGAAGCTATTGATTCAGGTAAACATGTTCTAGTGGAAAAACCCATATCCAATGATATTGATGAAGCAAGGGAAATGGTAAGATTTGCAGCAGAAAAGGATGTTTATCTAGGCTGCAATTTAAATCACTATTTTACTAAGACTGCTGATAAAGCAAAGCAGTATATTAAAGATGGCAAATTTGGTGAACCAGTATATTGTTTGCATAAAGTAGGATTTAACGGTGGTGAAGAGATTTACGGCGGATTAGGTACTCCAAGGTGGCAGCGCCCTTATTCTCATGTAAAAGCATTTCTTGCACATCCTTTCAGTGTTATGCGTTATTTTTGTGGCGATATTACTCATGTCCAAGCATTTATGAATAAGCCTGGTGTAAGGAAAAGTGCTAGTGACCTTATGCTTTCAATAAATAGTGTGCATGTCAGATTCGAAAATGGTAGTGTGGGTTATCTACTTTCTCAACGAGGAGATGCTATGTTTGGGCTGGGTGGTTGGTGGAGTTATGAGATGGCCGGTACAAAAGGTACATTCTGTATTGAAAATTGTGTAGAAAAACTTACCTTCTGGGAATCTCCAAAGGTGGCAGAAAAACAGGCAACTCCCCCTGAAGTATTTAATACAGGGATTACCGATTTTAGCTCAACTTTCCCTACGAGACTCTATGCATTTCTTGAAGACGTATCAAATGGAGTACCAAAGGAATTTATCAGAGCATCAGGGCGTGATGCATTGGCGACACTGGAATACACTTTTGCAGCTATTACCTCATATGAAGAAGGTGGAGCACTGGTACGTCCCAACAGATTACCTAATGTGCACGGACACCCATCTGTTGTTTGGTAATAAACCGTGACACAAAATATTTAAGTTACTAGAATAGTAAAAAAACAAATTTTAGTGAGACAAATAAAATCTATAGAAAAAACAAGTAGAGTTGATCAATACTTTTGACACTATGATAATATGAGAGAATTTTTGGAGGATAAAATAAATATGAAAAAAATAGTTTCAATAATGCTAATAATGATTATGTTGTTTGGTGTATGCATTTTGTTTTCTTCTTGTGAGAGTAAGGAAAGAGAAAAAAGTGAAGATGCTGTTACATTAACCTTTTTGCGTATAGGAAATGATGCTCCCGAAGCGGATTATTGGAAATCCCTCATTAAAGAGTTTGAGGGAAAAAATCAAAATGTTAAAATTCAATATGACGATGCTGCAATTGGAGAACCTATGGAAACCAAACTTAATACACTTTTTGCAGCAGATACGGGTCCTGACATTATCGGGCATGGTATTATTTCAGTGGCAAATAGGGTTGAAGCAGGGCATTATCAGCCTATTACCGGTTACTTTTCTAATTGGGAAGGCAAGGATGATATTATGGAAAGTGTAATTGTTAATGGTACCTATAAGGGAGAAATATATGGTCTTGCTTACTCTACAACACCATTTGTTTTTG
>CAZEYH010000161.1:0-6203 GCA_964515895.1 uncultured Clostridiaceae bacterium
TTGCTTTTTATATTACGTTTAATTGTTAGGGGTTATGATTAATAAAAGTTCTTTTTTTATAACTTGGACATATAAATAATTGAGGGTATTATATATTTGTGATATTTAGATATTTAGTATTATTGATTATAACGAAAGTGGTGATTATTTGCTAATATTAACAAAATCGGTAATGGTAATGATGATTAGTTTTATTGTCTCAACTATATTTGCTTTAATTATTATTCCTATTTTAAGAAAAATGAATGTTGGCCAACGTATAAGTGTTTATTTAGAAGAAACTCACAGAAAAAAATCTGGAACACCAACTATGGGAGGGCTTATTTTTATACTGCCATCCATTATTGTTTTTATTACTTTATGGTTCTTTGATAAGATACATATAACGTATAGTTTAATAATTGTGTTAATAACTTTTATAAGTTATGGAGTATTGGGATTTATTGATGATTATTTAATTATAAAAAGAAAAAATAATGTTGGATTAAGTGAGGCAACTAAATTGTTATTACAATTAATAATTGCTGTAATATTTTTTTATCTATTTATGAAAGCGGGCAATGAGCCATTGCTCTGGGTTCATTCATTAAATATTAAATTAAATATTGGGTGGATATACGGTGTATTTATTTTGTTAGTGTTAGTTTCAAGTAGTAATGCTGTTAATATAACTGATGGTTTAGATGGTTTAGCTGGTGGACTTTCAGTTATTGCTTTCATGGCATTCGGAATCATTAGTTGGGGAACTGGTTGGTTAGAAGGTTATGAAGAAATTGCCTTGTTTTGTTTTACATTGATTGGATCATTACTAGGGTTTTTAATTTTCAACGTGAGCCCAGCCAAAGTTTTTATGGGTGATACTGGTTCATTAGCACTAGGTGCCACATTAGGGGCGATTGCTATAATTACTAGACATGAATTATTGTTAATGGTAATTGGAATTGCCTTTGTGATTGAGACTATGAGTTGTGTTATTCAACGAGTTTATTATAAAATTACTAAAAAAAGACTTTTCTTAATGACACCTATTCATCATACTTTCGAAAAAAAGGGATGGGATGAAAGGGATATTGTTAAATTATTTTGGGTTATTGAATTAATAGGGGCGATGGCTGCGATTATTTATGGAGTTTGGTGGTAGTTTGAAAAAACAAACAATTGACTATTTATTATTAATCTCAATTATTATTATTGCTATTTTTGGAATTTTAATGATATACTCAGCTTCGTATATATGGGCTGAGTATAAATTTAATGATCCTTTTAAATTTGTGAAACACCAAACTTTATTTTTTATCGTTGGTATGGTTTTACTGTATATTGTTAGTAAAATAAATTATTATATTTATTACGAATATTCTAATATTATATTATTTGGTTGTATTATCTTATTGTTGCTTGTATTAATTCCCGGAATTGGTACTGTTCGAAATGGGAGTCGTAGTTGGTTTGGGATTGGCTCATTTGGAATTCAACCTAGTGAATTTACAAAGTTGGCTCTTATAATATTTACTTCTAAATATTTATCTAAAAATATAAAAGATATAAGAGATATAAAAAAAGGAGTATTACCAGTAATAGTACTTACCTTGGTAATATTTGGTTTAATTATGTTGCAACCTGATTTTGGGACAGGGACAATACTTGTTATGACAATCATGGGAATGCTTTTTATATCAGGAGTTAAATTTTCGTTTTTTATGAGAATTGGTTTAGTTGGTATGTTAGGAGTTGTTGGACTTATTATTGCAGCGCCATACCGGGTTGCGCGTATTCTTTCTTTTTTAAATCCGTGGAAAGACCCATTGGGAACTGGCTTTCAAATTATTCAATCTCTATACGCTATTGGACCAGGTGGGTTATTTGGTTTTGGTTTTGGTAATTCTAGGCAAAAGCATTTTTATTTACCTGAACCTCAAACCGACTTTATCTTTTCTATAATTAGTGAAGAATTTGGTTTCTTAGGAATAATTATAGTTACAACCTTATTTTTAATAATAATTATTAAAGGTTTTAGTATTGCTCGTAAGTCCAAGGATTTGTTTGGTAAATTCTTAGTATCTGGTGTTACTTTTGGATTAGCTTTTCAAACAGTACTTAATTTAATGGTAGTGGTTGGACTGATTCCTGTAACCGGTGTTACTTTACCATTTCTTTCATATGGGGGTAGTAGTTTATTAATTACATTGTTGGGTATGGGAATAGTACTTAATGTTAGTAGGTATCAGAAATGATAAATTAATTAGAGTTAATGAAAAAAAGTATATTTGTCATAAATATACTTCCTTGTTAACTGTAATTTTAACTTTAAAAAAATTTGAAACCGTATATATCAAGGACATAATTAAATATAACGGAACGGTAGGTGCTAAATTTTTCAATTAAACCAAAATATTCTTTATCGGTAACTCCTTTTATTTTACTAAATATTGCATAAATGGTTATATGTGAACTAGCCACTATGTAAGACTCTGTATCTACTGCAGTCAAAATGCTCATTGCTTGATTTAGGCAATTGTAATTAGGATAATAGCTAGCGCCAATCACTTTCAGAAGATGGTAAAAAAATTAAAATAATTATGTCATAAATCACATTTATTAATGCATATAATTGAATTAACAAAAACTAAATTAATGTGTAAAAAGGGGAAGATGATGGATAATCACAAACCATATGAAGTTTTAATAATTATCAATAAAATTAATAATCTTTTTTTAGCTAAATATGAAAGAGATCCAATATTATACTACATGAACGGTCATTGTTATTATTATGCTAAACTGCTTCAAAGTTTTTATCCTAGGGGAAAACTATTTTATAATAGTAATCATGTTTTTATTAAAATTGATAGTTTTTACTATGATGTTAGGGGTGTAATACCACTTTCTATTAACCAAAAACATATAGAAATTGAAGATGATGTTCACGAGGAATATGTAAAAATGGTTTTATCCCCCAAAGATGGATTAAGTGATTTAAAAATTAATGAGTATATAATTGATAAAATGCTAGCTAGTAATATTAAAAGTAAAAAACAATTAAGAAAAACTTTTATAATGTAGTATTCTTATTAATAAAAAAATCAATCTTTCGATTGACCTTATTTCAAAAATGGAGCCTTTGAACAGCAGGTTACGAACTAGATATCTCTTTCTTAAATACTATTATAGCATAAATATTATTTAAAAAAGTATTTTTTAAAAATTTTATTTACTTGCAAAAGCTATTTTCATATTTCATTGAAGTATTTCCAATATAAATATCTTTATTTCCTTCTAAAGTATTACATTTTATAAATCTAATATTATATGTTTGGCTAGTGTATAATATAGATTGTCCATCCAAAGCAATCTCTTTTTTTCCGTTGCAGTAACAAATAGTAGTATCATATTCTAATTTTTCGATTATTTCTTCTATTGTTACTTTATTTAATCGTAATGCTTCTTCTAATAGATAAGTTTCACCGTTTTTAGTTATTTTTATTTCATCAAGTCCATAAGAATATATTTTTGCTGATACATTTTCTTCAGATTCTATATATGAGTTTGCCAATTCTTTTAATAAAATATCATCTGATTTTTTATCTCTTTCTTTAATAGCTATTTCAAAGTTCTCACCTGATTCACTTCCAATAAACCAAGCATACCCCCCTAAATAAAGAGGCATAAAAGTAACATTTTTATCACAGTATTTATTACAAATGACAATTGCATACCCTAAACCATAATATTCTGTTGCTACAAAATAACCCTCATCATTTACATTTACATTTCGATAGGCAAACATTGGCTTTTTTCCATTTTTTGCTCTAATATAATCTACTGTTCCAAATATAGCACCTAATAATACTATTGAAGCAATTACTATCAAGATAATTTTAATTACTTTTTTCATAAAACACCTTTCTATAATAATAGTAACATCTTCATTCTTAAAGACCAACTATTTATTACTGCTATTTAATAGATTCTTGAATTTGATCTAAACCAACTTTATCAGTCTTTTTAGTTGAGATAATATCTGCATATTTAAAAATGGAATCAATGTCATCATTTATTTTTAGATCTTTATTTAATATCATAAATTCAAATTCATAAGTTTGATTCACTTCTAAAGCATCATATAAATTATTTATAATTACTGTCTTTGTTTCTGCTTGAAACTGGCTTAAAGTTACTTTTAAAGATTTTCCATAAGTTACTGGTATTCCATCCTCATATTGTTGTTCATTGTATTCTTCTATATCTTTGATTGTATAAGTTCTGGTAAATGTTTCATTATTATTTTTACAAAAATTACTTTGCATTGTCATGTTTTTAGGTCCAATATAAATATCTCTGTTCCCATCAAGAGTATGGCAATTAATTATAGTTATACCATTATTAGTATACTCTGTAGTACCACCATCTTTATATATTTTCGTTCCACCATCAAACAAAGAATCTTTATAAGTAATGGCATTTATTATTTCATCAACGATATTTTCATCCTGCTCTAAATAATTTTTCAATTCAATAAATTCACCATCATTGCTTATTTGTATGCTATCCAAACAATAGGAATAAATCTTTTTATTATCTAAAGTATAATAAAAAGAAGCTTTATTATTACAATTTGATGTTTCAATTGTTTTTAACCTATGCGTATAAAGAATTGATGGCTTATTCATTTCAATCTTCCAAGTATAAAACCATAAACCAAACTTAACATAATTGTCAGTATATATTTGTTCTTTATGTGATACTCCTGGATTTCTAACTACTTTATAACCTAATCCATAATAATCAATTTCTGGTCCACTTTTATCGTGTTGTGCTATTACAAAAATAGGCATTTCACCACTTTTAATTCTAGTGTAATCTACAATACAAAATGATATTCCTAAAACAATTATTGTGATTAATCCTATTAACAAATGTTTATAATTTATCTTTTCTCTTTTTTTAATATACTTGTTATAACAAAAAATAATGATACAAGTTATTATGTTTAAAAATAAAGGAAATAAAATCATTCTTTTTAACACTGAAGATGTTGGGGGTGTAGTCCAAATATATAAACCAGTAATATAAAACACTAAAATAATTAACAATAACCATAATAAATATAAACCCAAAAATGAAAGTAATCTCTTTTTCATACTATCTCCTTTACAATTATATAAACATTATACCATTTATTTAATTGCATGTAAAAATATTACAATTCACTATTTATCTTATTTCTTATCAAATAGAATATTATTTTCTTTGATAGCATAAATTACTAGTTCAAAACTATTATAATCTCTAGCATTAGTTGTATAGTAAGATTTATTATATGGTTTTAAATACCAGTATCTTTCATCTTCACTTTTTATAATTGCTACTTTGTATATCTTATGATTATATTTAATTCGCAAAAAAATAATCACCAAAACGAATATCAAAACCTTGTTCTGTATATTTCCTTCAAGTTCATTGATAGGGTATTGCCAAATGATAAGTGTTTCATCTTTGAATGTTAATTCATAAATAATAGGTTCAATAGACTTAATATTAGTTTTCTTAATTTGATTTACTTTACCATTACTTATCCTAAGCATAGTTGGTTTAGATTCACTAATAACTTTCAATACACTATTATCTGGTTTTAATTCCTCAACAACATCTAATTCAACCATAAAAAAGATGCCTCCTTTCTTTTTAGAAAGTTAGACATCTAGTTCTTTTTATAGAAAAACTTGCGTTTTAGTTCGCAAGTTGCTTTTCATTGGAGCAAGTGACGGGAATCGAACCCGCGTCTTCGCCTTGGCAAGGCGACATTCTACCATTGGACCACACCTGCGTGTATAAATTATATCGTATTTTTTTTAATTTGTAAAGTGCAAAGTTATTCATCTTTGAGATATTGTTTTTATTAATATTGAATATAATAAAAACTCACGTTTGTGAGTTTTGTATTTAAACTAATTCTTTATTATTATAGCGCCTATATATACCATAACAACTAATACTAACAACCGTAATTGAAATTAGAATTGCTAAATAATTTAAACTGTTGTTAATGATGATGTTTCTTCCGTCGGATAATGTAAATACTGAAGTATATTTAATAAAATCAACTTTATCACTAATTGCGGATATTATTTGTAGAAAATAACTAACAAATACAAATCCAATACCAATACTATTTGTGGTAGAGGTTTTTTTGAAAAAGGTTG